>CAZGAU010000013.1:51365-54737 GCA_964523725.1 uncultured Saprospiraceae bacterium | reverse complement strand
TCAACCCTTCAACCTAAAGAAGAAAAATGGCTTCGCCGTTAAAAAGTCGCGGGTACTTTTTAAAAAGAAAGAAAAGTCATTCAACGATGTAGATAATGCGCTCAAACAGATAGTCAGCTCACAAAGGCACGACCCCAGCAAAAGCACTGCTGCCGGCCTCCAAATCTATCCTGAAAAAAAGCCTCCCGATGTAAAATACTACTTCAACAGTGACCAGCCATAGCCTCCGCCGGAAGCAGCCCGTCCGCCCGAAGGCTTATCGGCGGCTTTTCGGCCGGTTTTGCTGAGCAGGCTCGGATCCACCGTCATGCGTAGCGAATACCCCAGGTTTTCAAGCTCAATCACAAAATTCTTTTCACTTTCGGCGGCAACCAGCCAGCCTTTCAGACCGGTCAGATTGCCTCCGATGATTTCCACTTCATCGCCAAGCTGGTAGCTGCCGGCTTGGACGTCTATTTCGATGCCTTCACCCACCACGCGTTTCATGATTTCAATTTCGGGTGTTGGAATGGCAATCAAATCTTGTGCGAATTTCACAAAAGCCACTACATCCTGAGTTTCCAGCACGGGGACGTACTCGTCTTTGGTGATTTTTGTAAAAATATAGCAATTAATCAACGGCAACTCCACATGCCTCACCTTGCGGGTATAGCGCCGGGTAAACGACTGCAGGGGCAGGTACGCCTGAATCCCTTTTTCGGTCAGCTGTTTGAGCACCTGCTTTTCCCGCTTGAATTTGGTATAAACCGCAAACCAGCGCGCTTCGTGCTCGTCGAGTTGATTCACCACTTTTTTCTTATTCTCCCCTTCTGCCATGTTGATTAACTTTCCTGTGTTACAAAATCAGAGGCGCCAATACAGCAACTCTCCATTTTGGGGTCTTTCGTATATCCCTTTCAAATCAACCAGAATGGGTGTGCCATTCATCAGTGATTTGTAATAATCGAGGTTATAGTCCTTATAATTTTCGTGATTGACCGCTACGATCACCGCATCGTAGTCGTTCGAAATGTTGTCCACTAGTGTGAGTCTGTATTCGTGCGCCACTTCGTTGGGCGAGGCGTGGGGATCGGTAATGTGCACATTGATAGAAAAATCCATCAGCTCGCGCACCAGATCCGCCACTTTTGAGTTGCGAATATCGGCAACATTTTCTTTAAAGGTAATACCCATGACCAAAACTTTCGTTTCGCTCGGGTTTTTTCCGTGCTGAATAAGCATTTGTACCAGCCGTTTGGCGATAAATGCGGGCATATCGTCGTTGATCCGGCGACCGCTGGTAATGACCTGCGGGTTGAATCCCAGTTCTTTAGCCTTGTGGAGCAGGTAGTAAGGATCCACGCCAATGCAGTGACCACCCACCAGCCCCGGCTGAAACTTCAGGAAGTTCCATTTGGTACCAGCTGCTTCGAGCACCGATTTGGTGTCGATGTTCATTTTATCAAAAATGAGCGCCAATTCGTTCATAAAGGCGATATTCAAATCGCGCTGTGTATTCTCAATCACCTTGGCCGCCTCGGCTACCTTGATTGTCGCGGCTTTGTACACACCAGCTTGAATGACAGCACCATAGGTTTGTGCAATTTCTTCCAGCGCTTCCTCGTCACAACCGGATACTACCTTCAGAATTTTTTCAACCGTGTGTTCTTTATCTCCGGGATTGATCCGCTCCGGCGAATAACCCAGTTTAAAATCTTTTCCCATTTTCAAACCCGACAATTCTTCCAGAATCGGCAGGCAATCTTCTTCCGTACAACCAGGGTACACCGTGGATTCAAAAATCACGTAATCTCCTTTTTTCAAAGCTTTGCCCACCGTACGGGTGGCGCTCAGCACTGGTTTCAGGTCGGGGTTCATGTGCTCGTCGATCGGGGTGGGTACGGCTACCACATGAAAGTGAGCTTTTTTTAGATCTTCGGGGTTTGCGGTGAACTGAATATCCGTTCCTTCAAAAGCTTCGCTTTCGAGTTCTCTGGAAGGGTCGATGCTCTGCTTCATCAGTTCGACGCGGTGTTCGTTGATGTCAAATCCAATGACACTGAACTTTCTGGCAAATGCCAATGCCAGGGGTAAGCCGACATAGCCGAGTCCAATGACCGAAATTTTCTTCTTTTTTTTAATAAGATCCTGGTGCATTTTTTGAATGATTTAAATTAAAAAACAACTTTTAAGTAGTTCTTCAGACCAGGGGGAACACCTGCAATACTTGTTAAAAAATAGTATTATTAGTTTTGAAAAAACGCCACTACCGCACGGCTGATGTAAGCGAGCATTTCTTCGTCCATTTCTGTATGCATCGGCAGTGAAATGACGGATTTGCAGAGCTTGTCGGTTACCGGCAATACCTCGATTTTGTTGGACATAGCGCTTTTATAAGCCTCCTGCTCGTACAAGGGCACCGGATAATAGATCATCGTCGGGATGCCTTTGTCCTGCAGATAGCTCTGAAGTTCATCGCGCCGGCCGTCTTTCACGATCAGCGTGTACTGGTGAAATACGTGGGTAGAATTGTGTTGTCGTTTGGGTATTTGTAATGGTGCAATGTCTTGGAATGCATTATCATAATATGCCGCCGCTGCCTGACGTGCCGCAGCATATTCGTCCAGATGTTTCAGTTTTACATCCAGAATTGCCGCCTGAATGGCATCCAGTCTGGAATTGACGCCCACAAGGTCATGGTAGTAACGCTTCACCTGTCCATGATTGGCGATCATTCGGCACTTGCGGCCCAACTCGTCGTCATTGGTATAAATTGCGCCACCGTCGCCGTAAGCGCCCAGGTTTTTCGAAGGGTAGAAGGACGTACAGCCGATGTGCCCGATTGCGCCGGTTTTTGCGGTAGAGCCGTTGCTAAAGGTATAATCCGCACCAATTGCCTGGGCATTGTCTTCGATCACCCAGAGATTATATTTTTCCGCAACTTTCATAATCGGTTCCATATCACAGCTTTGTCCAAAAAGATTGACCGGTACGATCGCCTTTGTTTTGGGCGTGATCGCTGCTTCGATGATCTCGGCAGTTACATTGAATGTGTCCATGTCCACATCCACCATCACCGGCTTCAAACGGAGCAGGGCAATTACTTCAGCAGTAGCCACGTAGGTAAAAGCGGGTACGATCACTTCATCGCCCGGTTGCAGGTCCGCTGCCATCATGGCGATTTGGAGTGCATCCGTACCGTTGGCACAGGGGATCACGTGTTTGACGCCCAGATAGGTTTCCAGGTTTTTCTGAAATTCCTGCACCTTGGGTCCATTGATAAATGCGGTGGTGTCCAGCACTTCATGAATACCCGCGTCAATCTCTGCTTTCAACTTCAGGTACTGGGTTTTCAGATCCACCATTTGTATTTGTAAAGCTGTCTTTTCCATA
>CAZGAU010000013.1:50116-51265 GCA_964523725.1 uncultured Saprospiraceae bacterium | reverse complement strand
ACATTGATCACCTTGCCATCCTCAAAAATCAAAAAATCGTCGATCAAATTCCCCTGTGCATCGCAAGCCATGGCTCGCACACCTGCACCGCCGGGTTTCAGATCCTCCGACTGAATTTCGGGCACCAGTTTTTGCAGGCTTTTTACGAATGCGCTTTTCAAATAAGAGCGTTTCATTTCTTCCCATCCATCGCGCCAGTATTTCGCGGCTATTTTGCGAAAGCCCGGAAAGGCCAAGGTTTCAAAAAATTCTTTTGCGTCAAAATCCCAGCGATGGTAGCCTTCTCGTTCGAAAGCCAGTACAGCGTTGGGGCCTGCCTCGATTCCGCCCTTAATCATCCGGGTAAAATGCACGCCCAGAAAAGGGAAATTCGGGTTTGGCGTGGGGTAAATCAGATGGCGCACCAGATATTGTTTCTCCGGCACGATCTCATGATATTCTCCCCGAAAAGGCAGAATCTGTATGTCCTGATGCGCCCCTGTCATTCGAGCCACTTTATCGGAATAAAGCCCTGCACAGTTTATGACCACTTTGGACTTTATCTCATTTTGACCCGTAATAACGACAGATTCTGTATTGGATTGCCTGATTTGCAGCACTTTTGCATCAAAAATTACCGTAGCGCCCCGGTTTTTAAGTATTTCAAGGTATTTTTTTGCAACGTCCCGGTAGTGAATGATGCCCGCCTGCGGTACCCAGATGGCTTCCACGCCGCCTTTGGCATAAGGCTCGATTTCAAGCAATTCCTCCCGGCTGATTTTGCGAATACCCTCCAAACCATTGGCCATGCCGCGTTGCAGGATATCGTCGAGTTTGATTTGTTCCGGAGGATTGGTAGCTACGATTACCTTCCCGCAGATGTCGTATTGGATGCCATGTTGGTCCGCGAATTCCAGCAACAGCTGATAGCCCCGCCGGCAGTGTACCGCGCGCGTACCGCCGGGTTTGTAATAAATGCCCGAGTGGATCACGCCGCTGTTGTGCCCGGTCTGGTGCAAGGCTACATCCTTTTCTTTTTCTACGATGCAAATTTTCAAATCCGGGTGCCGTTCCGACAGTTGGTAAGCCGTTGCCAAACCAACGATGCCCGCGCCGATGATGGTGATGTCGTATTGCATGTGTTCAAAGTTCAAAGTTCAAAGTTCAAAA
>CAZGAU010000013.1:47977-50016 GCA_964523725.1 uncultured Saprospiraceae bacterium | reverse complement strand
AGTTCAAAAGTTTCAGGTTCAATCGTTCAAAGTACTTTTGAACTTTAAACCTTTGAACTTTAAACTGTTGAAAGGATAATTAATCCTTCGACCATAGCAATAGCGGTTTTGGATTATACTTTCCCCAATCGATCGTCACTGATTCTTCTTCGGAGTAGATCAGGTAACGAATCTTGCGGTTGATCAGTCCTTCGACTTTGTCCACCAGATTGAGCAAATACGCTTTGTCAATATTACCGATAAAGATCAGATCGATGATATTGCTATCTAGACCACGCGAAAAATCGCCCACCAAAAATACCCGGTTTACCTCCCCAAGCCGGTCGATCACTTCTTCCACCACCCGGTCCAATCCCACGTATTTGAGTAAAATATTATGTACTTCTTTGAACAGCGGATGTTTGATATTCGCCTGAAACATTTTTTTATTGCCATCCATGCGCGATTCCAGCATGCCCGCTTCTTCAAAGCGGTTCAGTTCCAGGCGGATGGCATTGGAAGATTCGCCAAACTCGCTCTCCAGTCCGCGAAGATAGGCGGTCGTGTTGCTATTTAAAAAGAATTTTAACAGCAACTTGATACGCGTTTTTGATGATATTAATGTCTCTATCATTGAGTAGCAAAATTACTCAATCTGTGAAATCTGGCAAGCCAAGATGAAATTTTAACAAATCCCGGACAGGAATTTTTAATAATCGTAGCATACGAATTAATATTCGTAGTCAGAAATGAAATAACAATGTGGTGCTTTTCAGGAAAATACGAGCAATCAGGCGTGTTGTTTCAGCAACAAACTGCTGTCGCCATAGCTCAAAAAACGGAAATCGTTGGTCATCGCATAATCGTAAATGGTGTGCCAGGCTTCGCCCACCATTGCGGAAACAAGCAACAGCAGCGTGCTTTTCGGCTGGTGAAAATTGGTGATCAGCCCATCCACGATCTTAAAATCGTAGCCTGGCGCGATGATGATCTGGGTAAGCCCTTCGAGGGTGTCTTTTTGAGTCGCATTCAAATGATCTGCAATAGCTTGCAGCGCCGGTACTGCACCTGCTTGGGAAGCGCCCACTTCATAAGGTCTCCATTGATCTATGTTGAAGGTGGTATCTTTGCTCGTGAGCAATTGTAATCCATACCAATACAAGCTTTCCAAGGTGCGCATGCTCGTGGTGCCCACGGGAATCACCGGTTTCCGGGATTTTTTTGCGTCTAACAGTTGGTCAATCAGCGATTTTTGCACAAAAATACTCTCTTCGTGCATGTGGTGCGCCGCCATGGTCTCGGATTTCACCGGTTTGAATGTCCCCGCGCCCACGTGCAAGGTGACAAACAAACGTTCCATCCCTTTTTTATCCAGATCGGCAAACACCCGATCCGTAAAATGTAAACCCGCCGTAGGCGCTGCTACCGAGCCTTGTTCGCGGGCGTAAATGGTCTGATAGCGTTCCTCATCCGAGGCGACATTTTCCCGGTTCAAATAGGGCGGCAAAGGAATGATCCCTGCTTGCGCCAACAGTTCCCCAAATGCCAGATTCGGATCGTCCCAACTGAATTCTACCTCAAAAGCATCCTCCAGACGCTGGATCCGCCTGGCAGTAAGCGATCTGGTGACTGCAAAGTCATCAGACCGCTTTACTGCCAGACCACTTTTCCACTTCCGGTTATTCCCGATCAAACACTTCCAGCGTACCGCTTGCGTACTCGAAAAATTCTGCTGATAATCGTGCGGTGACAAGGGCTCCAGGCAAAGGATTTCAAGGTGTGCGCCATTATCCAAAGTAAAATGCAAGCGCGCATGAATCACCTTGGTATCGTTGAACACCAGTACCGCGCCCGCCGGCAAATGCTCGTGGATATTGCGGAAAATAGTCTGGCTAATGTCGCCATTTTTATACAACAACAACTTCGAGTGATCACGCTCTTCCAGCGGAAACTTGGCAATGCGTGCTTCCGGCAGCTCGTAGTCGTAATCTTCGATGCGGATATTCTTTGGATTCATTTGCAAAAAGTTCGAAAGTTCAAGGTTCGAAAGTTCAAGGTTC
>CAZGAU010000013.1:24304-47877 GCA_964523725.1 uncultured Saprospiraceae bacterium | reverse complement strand
GTTCAAGGTGAAGTATAATTGAACGCTCGGGTCTTGAACTATTAAACTTTGAACTATTAAACTTTGAACTTTCAACTATTGAATAAGCGACTCTTTCCCCTTGCTCCGAAAAGCCTTGTAATGCCCTTTGCTGAATTTGGTGCCGTTGAATTCTACCTTGCCCCGCAGTGCTTCGCGCTCTTCCTCCGGTAGCTGGATAAAATCGGCGCAGCGTTCCGAGCAGCAATTATGGTATTGTTCGGCGCACTCGTCGCATTGGATAAATAGAATGTGGCAGGCGTCGTTCGCGCAGTTGATATGCGTATCGCAAGGTTTGCCGCACTGATGGCAATGCGCCACCACGTCCGGGCTGATGCGCTCGCCCATGCGCTCATCGAAGACAAAGTTTTTGCCGATAAATTTATTGGGCAGTCCCTGCTCCTGGCACTGGCGGGTGTATTCGATAATGCCGCCGTCCACCATGAATACATTGTGGAAGCCCCGGTGCAGGTAATACGCGCTCGCCTTCTCGCAGCGGATACCGCCCGTGCAATACATCACGATGTTTTTGTCCTTTTTATCGGCGAGCATATCCTCTACCAGCGGCAGCGCATCGCGGAAGGTCTCCACATCCGGGCAGATGGCATTCTGGAAATGCCCGACTTCGCTCTCGTAGTGATTGCGCATGTCCACGATAATCGTGTCGGGATCGTCGGTGAGTTCGTTGAATTCCTTGGCGCCCAGGTGCTTGCCGCGCTTGGTCACGTCGAAGGAATGATCGTCCAAGCCATCGGCTACGATTTTCTCGCGCACCTTGATTTTCAGCTTGTAAAACGACTTTCCGTCGTCATCCACCGCGATATTCAGGCGAGTGCCGTTCAAAAACGGAATTGAGTACATATGCGTTTTAAAAGCTTCGAAATTTGCCTCCGGTACCGAGATTTGCCCGTTGATGCCCTCTGCGGCAATGTAGATACGCCCGAACACGCCCAGCCGCGCCCAGTCGCGAAACAGATCATCGCGGAAACGCGCCGGATCGTCAATGTGGTGGTATTTGTAAAAAGAAAGCGTCACGCGCGCTTCCTCGCTTTCCAACAGACGGCGCTTCAGCTCGTCGTTGTTGACAAGATTGTACAGTCTCATGTTTTTGTTTTTTCAAAGACAATTGCAGGTTATCCTGAAAAAAGATGCCGGATTTTGAGATGCCAGATGCCAGACGTGCACGTCTCTCATCGCTGCTCTCGTACCGCGCATCTGAAAATCGGCTGCAAAGATAGGGATTTGGGGAGGATGGTGCAAATGGAATTTTTTGATTGCTTTTACTTCGATATTTCCTGCTTTATTTGTTCAAATTTAGGCTTTAAATTTGGGAGGTCAGAAATCGCAACCCGCCAGATTAATCCGATAGTCACCCCGAAATATTGATGAATAACAATATCCCGCATGCCAGCAATTTGTCGCCATGGAATTTCAGGATATTGCGCACGCAAATCCGACGGCAAATTTTTCACAGCTTCGCCAATAATCTCAATTCTTCGAAGTACGGCATCCTGTTTTTCAGTATTCTGTTCAAATTCGATTTCGCTCACGTCTTCTACATACTGCTCGATTCTTTCAATACAGTCTAAAATATCATCCAGAAATAGGATAGCATCACGGTCTTTAGCCATAAATCCGAATTTCTTCTTCTAAAATTCTTTCTCTCAATGCTGGTTTAATGGACTGATATTCAACTAAATCCACTTCCCGATCTAAAGCATCCTCCAGTTCCAGTTTGATACCTACAAAGTCCAACAGGCTAATTTTCTTACCCAATTCCACCAGAATATCTATATCGCTGGCTTCTGTGGCTTCTGCCTTGGCGAAAGAACCAAAAATCCCCGCTTTGGTGATGTGGTGCTTTTTTAAAACAGGAAGAATGATATTTTTTAATTCGACAAGCTGCATTTAATAGTTGTTAGTTTTAGCAAAACCTCTCAAAAATAAGGCATTTTCTGACCATTCGCAATCCTGTTATCACAAATCCCCCAATATCCCCAACAACGCCGCATTGATCCGGTTCCGTTCCAACTGGGCGTCGCCGGTACTCAGGATGCCCATGCCTTCGTCGCGTTTGAGTTTGTTGAATCGAGCCATGAGCATGGTCAGGGCGTTGTGATTATCCGCATCATTGTGCTCGGTGTAGTCGAGGAGGTTTTGCAGGGCGTCCCGGATTTTGTCCCTGGCGATCAGGTCGCGGATTTTATTTTTATCTAAAGCGGATTTGCCCTTCGGCGCTTCGGCGGCGGGGCTTTTTGTATCGGCTTTTTGCTCGCTGAGCTTTTTAAACAAGGGCAGCAGGCGCTGCACCACATCTACCCAGGCTTCATCGCGGTCGCCCCACTGGGAGACGGGCTTGCGGTCTTTGGGCAAGGATTGGAAACGGTCCAGCTCCGCATCGGAAACCGCAACAGGCTTGATCCAGATGGGTACGATGATGGTTTTTCCCTGCTTGTGCCGCTCCATGGCGCGTTGAATCTCTTCGCGATGGATGTATTCGGATGCCATAAAATTGGGGCTGACCAGAAACAAGATGACGTCCGCTTCCTGAAGCTGGCTGAGAATTTCTGACTCCCAAACCTCTCCGGGTTCTACATCGCTGTCGTGCCAGGCTTCGATGAGTCCGTTGCGCTTGAGTGGCGAGAGGTGCACCAGCAAATCATCTTTGTAGTTGGCATCCTTGCGCGCGTAGGAGATAAAGATTTTTAAGGGTTGGCTCATGTGATGGCGTATTTTATTCATTTGCGCCGACCTTTGGTCAAGGTCATGCGGTTATTTATGACAAATATAATTGATTCGTGTTAAATCCAAATTGCCCTTCTGCCACTCAACGTTGGGTTGTGGAGAGGGAACGTTGCTATGCGGAGGGGCAACATTGCTATGTCAAATAGGAAAAATGGGTTCCCGGGAGTCAAAATTGCTATGTCAGGAGTCAAATTTGCTATGCCGGGAGTCATTGTTTCCTTCCGAGATAGGAATGTTGACTCTTAGAAGGGCAATGTTGCTGTACAACAGTCCAAATTTGTCAAAAAAAGGTGCAAATTTCGAACAGCGAAAGCAATATGGTAAGAAAATCAGGCGGATGCTGCATTGATTCGAACGGATACTTCGTAAGGATTCAGACTTCTGGTTTTTACGAGCAAGATGGAGCGGATTCTAAGGCTCGAAGTCCGCACGATTCAAGCCCAGCCAGTCCAGGGTATTGTCGGCAAAAATCTTTTGAATTGTTCCTTTCGGCAAATCACTTTTTTCAATAAAAGCGCCGATTTCCAGATCGCCCAGCGGGAAGGGGTAATCGGAACCCAGGGTGACTTTGTCTTCCCCGGCTACATCCAGCACGTATTGCAGCATTTTAGCATCGTGGGTAATGCAGTCCACCCAGAATTTGCCAAGGTACTCGCGGGGATTGACGTCATTATCAATCGCCACCAGATCGGGACGGCAATTATAACCATGTTCAATGCGCCCGATCGTAGGCAGGAAAGAACCTCCGGCGTGGGCGAAGCAAACCCTAAGCTTGGGCAATTTTTCAAAAACGCCGCTGAAGATCATCGAGCAAATGGCGCGGGAAGTCTCGGCGGGCATACCCACAAGCCAGGGCAGCCAGTACTTGCGCATCGAATCAAAGCCCATCATATTCCAGGGGTGCACGAACAGCGCCATGCCTAATTCCTGAAAAGCTTCAAACAGCGGAAAGAATTCAGGTTCGCTCAGGTTTTTGTCGTTGATGTTGGAGCCGATTTGAATGCCGGCCAATCCGATGTTTTTGCAACGTTCCAGTTCCTTAATTGCCAGCTTTATATCTTGCATGGGCAAGGTGCCCAGACCAATGTATTGCTTAGGATGATCGTGAACCAACTCTGCGATGTGGTCATTCAAAAACTCGGAAATTTCCAGTCCGTGTTGTGGCTTGGCCCAGTAGGAAAAAAGCACGGGAATGGTGCACACCACTTGCACCTGGGTGCGGTGTTGGGCATATTCTTCGATACGTTCGATGGGATCCCAGCAATTGGAGCAAATTTCGCGGAAAAACTCCTCGCTTTTCATCATGCGGGCGCGCCCGGGCTGGTGGTGTTCGAGGTGAATAAAGCCCTCATAGCCGAATTCTTTCGCCCAGCGCGGCAGGTTACGCGGGATGATGTGTGTGTGCATGTCAATTTTGAGCATGTTGGGTCTTATTTGGTGATGTTTTTTGTTTTGCCAAAAATAAAAAAGTGCAAAGAGAAAACACCTCTTTGCACTTTTAAAGTTGATCGTCAACAGTGGAGAGTTCGGTAATTGATTACTCTTACAAAAGACTGTTGACTAAAAGACTATCGACTAATTTTACTTCTTCAAGCCAGGCTGGCGATTCAAAAACTCGTGGTACAACTGAATATGGCGGCTGTCGATCGGTACATCCCAACCATCAATGAACAAGTGCTCGATCTTGGTTTTGGTTTCAAACGGATCGCCCGTAGAAACGAACAAAGTCGCGCTTTTGCCCACTTCGATAGAACCGAGTTTATCTGCCACGCCAAAGATTTCCGCCGGGGTGATAGTCACCGCTTTCAGGGCCGCAGCTTTGTCCATACCATAAGCTACTGCAAAACCGGCATTGAAGGGCAGGTTGCGCACATTTTCAGTGTCATTGCTACGAATGGCAACTTTTACGCCCGCTTTTTGCATCAGGCCAGGATTGGCGTAGGCTTTGTCATAGCGGTCGGTTTCCCGTGAAGGAATCGCAATTACCGGACCCGTGATCACAGGCACTCCAGCCTTTGCGATCTGATCAGCCACACGCCAGCCTTCGAAAACGCCGGTCAGCACAGGTTTTTTGACCTTTTTTTCCTTGATCCACTTCAGTGCCGATTCGATTTCGGTGTAGCGGTTTACTTCGATCAGTAGTGTAGCCTCGCCTCTTACCACCGGTGCGAAAGCTTCCATTTCCGGGTTGTAGTCTGGCTTGGCGCCACTTTTCAAAATGTTGTTGTACAGAACCGCCTGATCCCAAAGGTCATTCAGCTCTTTCAACTGCTTTTCCTCTTCTTTTTTCAGTTCTTCATCCGAGCGGTTGTCGCCAAAGCGACGACGACGCACCGAAGGAAAATTCAGCACCACGCCTTTAAAACCGGCATACATCTGGTCAGGGGTATAACCTACCAGATTGATCAAAGCTGCTGTACCAGGAAACAAGCCTCCACGCGGCACGGAAAGTACAGTGGTCACGCCTTCTACCCGGGTCACCGGAATTGCCGTAGCGTTAGGGTTGACGGCGGTCAGTGCTTGCATCTGTGGGGTGAAATTTCCGATTTCGTCAAAGTCATTGGTTAGCGATATGGAACTTACTTCCGACAAACCAAGATTCGTACCGCCATCGATCATGCCGGGATAGATAAATTTACCGGTACAATCAATCGTCTTCGCGCCGGCAGGAACGGTCACATTCGGACCTACGGCGGTGATTTTGCCGTCCTGGATCAGCACAGTGCCCTGCACCGTTCCTTTGGTCACGGTTTCAATGGTGGCATTGGTGAGCGCGAAGGTTCCTTTTTCGGCTTTTCCGACAACCTGTGCTTGCAAAGGCAACACCAAGGCGCAAATCGACAAAGCCAGTGATAGTTTTAAAATATATTTCATATTGTTTTTTCTTTTGATAATAAACTTTTATTTATCTCCCGCTGATCGCGCAGATTATCGCTGATATAGAAAATTTGCGAAAACCAGCAAGAGTTAGAAAAAAGTCAATGAAAAATTAAATTTCAATGCTTTTCGTGCTTGAATTCGCCATACACACCGAACAGCTGTTCCCAAACACCCTGCATACAGCGATCGATCTCCTCTTCTTCTGATTCCATGTAGAACGCCGGGAAAGCTTCTTCCGGATCAATGCTCACGCGCATATCTGCCGGGTCTTTTGTGATGTCGAAATAAACCACGCCGTCCACGATGGTCTTTTGCGGTACACCGTAGATCGACAAGGGATGGTTTTTGAAAATAACGATATCTGCTTCCTTGCCTACTTCGATAGAACCGACGCGATCGTCAATGCCCAGTTGTTTCGCCGGGTTGATGGTGATCAGAGCCAGGGCTTCATCATCGGTCAGATCACCATAGCGCTGGGTTTTTCCAGCTTGGTGGTACAGGTGACGAATGTAATCGCCGGAGTCGGAGTTGATCGAAGTCACCACACCGTTTCTGGTCAGAATAGCGGCATTATAAGCCGTAGAATAATATACTTCAAACTTGTAAGCCCACCAGTCGGCAAACACCGAGGCGCCTGCGCCGAAAGCCGCGAGTTCAGGAGCCACTTTGAAACCTTCGTTGGTATGCTGGAAAACCAGTTTGGTCACGCCAAAATCCTTGCACACATTGAGTAACATATAGATTTCATCCGCACGGTAAGAGTGGCAGTGTACGATGATTTCACCTTTCAGGATATCCGCCAGCGTTTCTAAACGACGGTTGTACAGAGGTGGCACAGCGTTTGGGTTGGTTGCTTTTGCTTTATTGTATTTGTCCCAGGCTTCCATGTAATTTTTGGCTTCTGAAAAGGCCTGACGGATGACAAATTCAACACCCATACGGGTTGCAGGTACTTTACCGCCGCCTTCGCCGTGTACGCGCATCGGGTTTTCACCCAAAGCAAACTTGATAGTACGTGGCGCGCCCTGCATACGCAGGTCTTCCGGGTTGGTGGTGCCCCAGCGGTGCTTGATGGTTTCGCATTGCCCGCCGATTGCATTGGCCGAACCATGCATCGCGTGGGAAGAAGTACAGCCACCTGCCAAGGAACGGTAGATAGAAATATCGTAAGGATCAAGAGCGTCGCCCGTCCAGACTTCGGCGGTTACCGGATTGGTGCCTTCGTTCACTGCGTCGATCGCGATATGCGAGTGCGCATCAATAATACCCGGCATCACGTATTGCCCGGTTGCGTCAATGACTTCCACACCTGCAGGCGCCTGAATGTTTTTACCGACGCGGGTAATTTTACCTTTTTCAACCAGCACGTCGCTGTTTTCGAGTGTGCCTTTGGTGATGGTCAGCACCGTGCCGTTTTTGATCAACATACTGCCCGATTTGGTTTGCGCGAATCCAATGGAAACGCTCAGGAGGGCTATGATTGGAATGATAATTCTCTTCATTTTTTCAAATGTTTGGTTTAAAAACATTAATTATTATTGGGCAAGCGCGAGCCTTCCACATCGAAAGTGCCAAATTCGGCAACGTTTACAGAACCGTCGAAATAATCGCCATCAATGATCAGGTTGAAATCCAGGGTAACGGCTTGTGGTCCCATGCTGATGGTCGTGCTGAAAGAAAGTGCATTACCACTCAGTACCGGATTGTTGATTGGCGTGGACTGATTGGTTTGGGAATTCGTCATCGTGCCACTGATTTGACCGCCGTTGGCAGTGATTTCCAGGATACCTGCAGTAGCAGATTGACCCGGCACATTCACGGTGTAGTTCCATTTGCCCGCGGGCTTGGCGGTAGCATTCGGATCACCGGCTTTTCTGGTGGAGACTTCGTATTCAAACATCTGGCCATCCACAAAAACGTAGCGAACGTTCGATTTCTCTGCAAAGTAAGGCTTGTCGGTTACCACAAGGTTGGCAATTTTGCCTTTTTCAATGGTGCCCAGGATATTGGATACACCAAGCATTTTTGCCGGCGTGGTGGTCAATGCAGCCAGTGCGGTATTTTCACTCAAGCCGTTTTCGATCATCTTGCGCAGGTTGCCCTGAATATCGTTGCTTCGTACATTCACTGTGGCAAAGCCGAATTCAATGCCTTTTTTCTCATATACGCCTGCCTGCTCGTAGTACTTTTTAATCTCTTCCATACGGCGTTTTTCAAGCACTTCAATTTCCACATCGGTCACCGATTTTTCCTTCTGCTTTTCTTCTTTTTTTGCGGCCGGTTTTTCTGCTTCCGCAACATCTGCAGTTGGTTGCCCCGCGGGCTTATCCTGCTTTACTTTTGTCTCTTCGGTAGTCGTTTTTTTCTTGTCTTTTGGCAATTCCAAAGCCAGGAACACAGGAATATTTTTCGATTTGATCATATCTGTAATTTCCCAGCCGTGCTTTACATTAGCCAGTACCAGCGGGAACTTCAGGTCGTTTTGCAAATTCATGACTCGATAGATGGATTTTAAATCACCAGCGGCGAAGAATACCGGCAGTTTTTTATCAATCACCGGATAGAAAGCCTGCAAAGCGCGATCATAATTTGGGCGTTCCATACCGGCCGGACTCTTGGCATACATGGCTTCGTGCGCTTTGG
This sequence comes from uncultured Saprospiraceae bacterium, assembly GCA_964523725.1. Lineage (GTDB taxonomy): Bacteria > Bacteroidota > Bacteroidia > Chitinophagales > Saprospiraceae > JADJNW01. The sequence continues at coordinate 39,591 of CAZGAU010000013.1, read as the reverse complement.
CCTGCTCGGCACGCTTATACAATTCACGGTATTTGGACATTACCGCGATTACAGTAGATGGATAAACACGGCCGGCACCTTCCAATTGGCTGAAAAAAGAGGTCTGATCCTTCAGGATCATGGCATCTGCCGATTTGCCGTTCAGCAACACAATAGCGCCTGTACCCGGCAGCATATTCCCTCGAGGCACCACGTGAGCAGCAGTAAAGCCTGCCTTGCGCATTTCCTCAATGGATTTGTCATCGGCTTTCAACACATCTTTAACCGGCTTTTCAGGCGTGATGCCTGCTTCTTCGTTGGACGGGTTGCCGCGATCCACCTGCTGCTGCGGTTGTCCGCCGCGTTGAACGCCTGCTTGTCCGCGCCCCTGATTGGCTTCGGGTCTTGGTACTCCAGTATGAGACAAACCGTCAATAAAACCGGCATACACATACATCGAGTCGGCATCAATAACCTGTGCATCTACAGGGATTTTTACATCTTTACCTACAGCCTGGATAAGTCCGTCTTTTACAATTACAATGCCACGTTCGATCACTTGCCCGGGTTTTTGAACGATATTCGCATTTTTGAGGGCAAATGTACGGGTGACAGGAGTTGCAAGCGATTCATTTTGGGCTTGTACGAGCCCCGTCGCCGCCAGCAACAATACAACCGCAAGTAATAGTGAGTGATACTTCATTGTTGTTGATTAGTTTGTTAAAAGAAGTGTTTTTGCATTTGCATTGGAAGCAAAAATAAAAAATGCAACAAACATTATTAGGATACTCCTGATGGTTTCAGAATTATCACCTATTAGACAAAGTAATTGTTATTTATTTTTCAGTTGAATCCGGGGCAGCTTCGTAATTTTTTATAGCAAAGGCTTCTGAAAAAGTTTTGTTGAAACAAGAAAATCAATATTTTGCCTCTTTAAAAGTGGAATATAGGGTGATTGGGTGATTAAGGTGATAAAATTTGGTTGCACAATTTTGTTATGTCAAAAAAACAAGTAAAAACCAGGAAAACAAATGTGAATCCGACGCCAACGGAAGCCGCGCTCACGCTGCCCGGCTGGTTTGTCAATGCGCGGCTGCACGCATGGCTTGCATTTGCATTGGGTTTTTTGCTGTATGTCAATACTTTAGGGCATGATTATGCGCAGGACGACGCTATTGTGATTACGCAAAACATGTTCACTACGGAGGGCATACAAGGCATCCCCGGCATTTTGCAATACGATACGTTTTATGGTTATTTCAAGGAAGAAGGCAAGGCAAATCTCGTGGCAGGCGGCCGCTATCGTCCTCTGACGCTAGTCATGTTTGCGATTGAATATCAGCTATTTGGGCAAAGTCCTTTCATCGGGCATCTAATGAATGCGCTGCTTTATGGGCTGACGGGCTTTGTGCTGTACTGGCTGTTGCTGCAATTGTTCCAACCAAAAAAGGATCCGGCAAAGGCGTATTTTATTGCGATCGCCGCAAGCATATTGTTTGTTGCGCATCCGGTTCACACGGAGGCGGTAGCCAACATCAAAGGGCGGGATGAGATCGTGGCATTGCTGGGTAGCCTGGCAGCTTTGTATTTTTCCTTCCGGGCCTACTCCACAAAAAAGAATTATTTGCATATCGTGGCCGGGATGCTCTTTTTCCTGGCGCTGATGTCCAAGGAAAATGCGATTACTTTTGTGTTAGTGGCGCCGCTTACGTTTTACTTTTTCACAAAAGCTAATACAAAACAGCTTGTTTTCCAAGCACTTCCATTTGTAGCAGCGGCTGCGTTTTTTCTGGCGATCCGCACCTCTGTGATCGGGCTTGGCGTGGGCGATCCACCAATGGAGCTGATGAACAATCCCTTTATCAAATGGGTCGGCGACCGGTATGTGCCCTTCACGTCCGGCGAGCGGCTGGCGACGGTGCTGTTTACCCTTGGAAAGTATTTGCAATTGCTGGTTTTTCCGCATCCGCTCACGCACGATTATTACCCGCGGCACATTGGCATCATGAGTTTTGGGGATTGGCAGGTGCTGTTCGGCCTGTTGCTTTACATTGGATTAGTTATATACGCATTACTGGGCTTGCGCCGCAAAGATCCGATTGCTTATGGCATCTGGTTTTATCTGCTTACACTTTCGATTGTGTCCAACATTGTTTTCCCGGTGGGAACGAACATGGCTGAAAGATTGTTGTTTATGCCGTCGGTGGGCTTCTGTATTGCCCTTGCAGCTTTGGCTTACCGCTTGACTTTTAGGAAAAAATTAACGAGATTTGGACAATTGTATCCGGCGCTGAGCGTATTAGTAATAATCGGAATATTGTTCAGCATTCAAACCATCGCCCGAAACCCAGCCTGGGAAAGTAACTTTGCCCTATTTACAACCGACATCCAAACTTCATACAACAGTGCAAAACTACGCAATGCTTTGGGCAGTGAATTAGTCACCCGCTCGGTAGATGAAAAGGATGAGCAGCAGCGTTTGCTTCTGTTGCGCGAGGCCGCAGGACATTTGCAAGAGGCTATTGAAATCCATCCATTGTATGCGAACGCTTATTTGTACCTTGGCATCTGCTATCGTTTTATGGGGCAGTATGACCAGGCAATCGTATATGCACAAAAAGCAATGGAATTAGACCCCGAAAAGGCGACCAATGAATTGGCAAACGCCTATTATGAAGCGGGTCGGCAAGCCGCACAGGAACAGGGCGACTGGCAAAAAGCGATCGGGTTCCTGGAAGCTGGAAGGCAGTTGCGGCCCAATGATTATGGGATCATCCAAGGATTAGGCGTAGCGTATGGCAATCTGGGCAATTTGGAAAAAGCGATTGAATATTTTACAAAAGCGGTGGAATTAAATCCCAATGATGCAGATGCCTGGTTTAATCTCGGTAGTGCTTATTACAATGCCGGCCAGCCGGAAAAAGGCAACGAATATATTCAGAAAGCAACAGAAATAGAGCCGGGCATTATGCAAAGGCGACAAGGAAATTAGACTGGATTTCAGATATTTGATATTGATTTTTTGAAGGAAGATAATTCTTGTTAAAATTCCATAACTATCAAAGAACCAATATCCAACAACCAAAGACAAACATCCAAAAAGGCGAATATGACAAAGACGACCAAAACCTCGGTTATGAAATGGACAAAGAAACTGGTGTATGTTGCCTTCGGGGCAATGCTGATGCTGAGTACACAAAAATGTATCCCGCAGGATGGCGTGACCACCTACCAGAATGCCGCGGAGCGACGCTGGGTAGATTCGGTATATAATTCATTGAGCGAAGCCGAGCGCCTGGGGCAATTGTTCATGATTCGCGCACATTCCGACAAGGGCGATGACCACATTGCACATGTGGAAAGCTTGATCAAAAAATATCATGTCGGCAGTCTTTGTTTTTTTCAGGGGACGCCCGAAAAACAGGTAGAACTGGTCAATCGCTATCAGGCGCTGAGTAAAGTTCCATTGATGGTCGCTATTGATGCCGAATGGGGCTTGGGTATGCGCATGAAAGAAAGCACAATCAGTTTTCCAAGGCAGCTTACACTCGGAGCGATTCAAAATAACAAGCTCATTTACGACATGGGTGTGGAAATCGCCAATCAGCTCAAGCGTACCGGGATTACTGTGAATTTCGCGCCGGATGTGGATGTGAATAACAATGCCAAGAATCCGGTCATCAATACCCGTTCTTTTGGTGAAAACCGTGAAAACGTTGCCGCCAAAGGCTTTGAATATATGAAAGGCATGGAAGACAACGGGGTGCTGGCCTGCGCCAAACACTTCCCCGGCCATGGCGATACGGATGTGGACTCGCACCTGGATTTGCCGGTGATCAATCATAGCCGCGAACGCCTGGATAGTATTGAACTTATGCCGTTTCGGGTGCTGTCGCAAAAAGGCGTAGGAAGCGTGATGGTCGCGCATTTGCATGTGCCGGCTTTGGATCCCAGAAAGAATCGTCCGACCACGTTGTCGCGCAATACGGTCACGAATTTGCTCAAGGAAGAAATCGGTTTCGACGGGCTGGTTTTCACGGATGCGCTGGAAATGAAAGGGGTGACCAAACATTTTGCAAGCGGACAAGTAGAAGCGGAAGCGCTGGTAGCCGGAAATGATGTGCTGGTACTGCCGGAAGACATGGAGGCTGCCATCAGTGAAATCAAGAAATACATGGCGGATGGCCGCCTGAGCAAAGCACAGGTAGAACAAAGTATCAGGAAAATTCTGCGAGCCAAGTACCGCCTGGGCTTGACCAAATACACCCTGATTCCGGTGGAAAACGTACGCGAAGATGTGAACAACAAACAAGCACTGGCACTGAAGCGCAAATTGTACGAAAATGCCCTGACTCTGGTACGCAACAAAGAAAATATGCTGCCTTTCGGCAAATTGAACATCGAGATCGCTTCACTGGCCATTGGCTCCGCAAGCCTTACGCCTTTCCAGGATCGTCTTGATTCTTATACTAAAATCGAGCATTTCAATTCGGGTTCTGAAGTTCCTGCTAACCTGCTGAATAAGCTGAAAGACAAAGACGTTGTGATCGTCAGTTTGCACGATATGAGCGCATTTGCGAGCCGGGGCTACGGCATTACCCAAAGTGCCAAGGACTTGATCGGTAACCTCAGCAAGGAAACCAAGGTGGTGCTGGTCGTTTTTGGTACGCCTTATAGCTTACAATATTTTGATTATGCGGATTGGGTGCTGGAAGCTTACGAAGAGGATCCGATAGCGCAGGATTTGGCGGCGCAGGCGCTGTTTGGCGGTATTCCTGTGACCGGAAAATTGCCGATAACTGCCTCCGAAAGAAGTCCTTACGGAGCCGGCGTCACCATTGAAAAAGCTACACGGTTTGGCTATACCGCGCCGGAAGAAGTCGGTTTGAACCCTGAAACTTTAGCCAGAATCGACACTATCGCGCAAGAAGCCATTGCAGCGAAGGCCACGCCTGGCTGTGTGGTGCTGGTGGCAAAAGACGGTCAGGTAGTGTACGAAAAAGCTTTCGGAACACACGCTTATTCTGAAAAAGAACCGGTACAGGTAAATGATATTTATGACCTGGCTTCTGTGACCAAAGTGGCTTCTACTACACTGGCTATCATGAAATTATATGATGAAGGGAAAATTGATATTGATAAATCGCTGGGCTTTTATTTGCCAGAGTTGCGTGGCACGAACAAGGCCAATCTTTCCATCCGGGATGTCATGACGCACCGTGCCGGGCTGCTTAGTTGGATTCCTTTTTACAAACAAACTGTGGTCAAGTCGCGCCGGAAATACATTCCATCTTCCCGTTATTATCACAAATACAAGGATAGCCGGTACAACGTACCCGTGACGGAGAAGTTATTCATGCGCAAAGATTACGTGGAAACCATGTGGAAGCAGATCTATGCGACCCGGCTCAATGGAAACAACAATTACCGGTACAGCGATCTTGGGTTTTATTTGCTTAGCAAAGTCGTGCAGCAGGTCACCGAAAAGCCTATAGATCAGTATGTTGCAGAAGAAATCTATGCGCCGCTTGGTCTGGAAAATATTACCTACAATCCTTGGCAGAAATTTCCGCTGGATCGGGTTGTACCGACCGAGGAAGACCACTATTTTCGTAACCAGCGTGTGCAGGGCTATGTGCATGATATGGGCGCAGCGATGCTCGGTGGAGTGAGCGGGCATGCCGGATTATTCTCGGATGCCAATGACCTGGCGGTTTTGATGCAAATGCTGCTCCAGCATGGGCAGTATGGTAACCAACAATGGATTGACTCCAGCACCGTGCGCATTTTTACTCGTCGAGAACCTATGAGTACCCGCACTGGTATTGGCTTTGACCTGTTCAAAACCAATCCCAATATGAAGCGCGGCATGCCCGAGCAAGCGTCGGGGCGTACCTTCGGGCATATCGGTTTCACCGGCACTTGCGCCTGGGTAGATCCAGTGAATAACATTGTGTATGTATTTCTGGCAAACCGTACCTACCCTTCGATGAACAATTACAAAATCAACCGCTTGGGCATTCGTTCCCGTATTTTGGCGGCGGTGTACGATGCCATGGGCGATAACGTCAGACCTGACGAACCAGAACATCAGGCAACGGAATTACTACCCTCCAAGCCATTGCCCGCCACGGTTTCATCCAATCATGAGATCAGTGCAGCCGGGACGGTTAACTAGTACTGCTTTGAACCGGGCAAAAATACTTGTCTGTATGCTCGCGCGACGCGGCTGCATCGCTTATGCTAATGAAATGCTGGAAAATTTGCAAGGCGCAGAGCTGAAAATTTATGCTTCGCGCTTTTGCGAAGAGCAATTGCCTGAAAATCATTATCTTATAACTACTTTCCGGTCTGCTTTTTCGTTTGTTTGGAACAGCTTATTTTATCTGCCCGTTTTGCTCTGGAAAATCACAAAGAATATTCGACAAGGTTATCAAATCATTTATTTTCCTACTTTTCATCATTGGAACCCGGCCATTATTTTGTTGGCGCGAATAGCAGGCGCCAAAACAATACTCACCGTTCACGATGCAGTACCTCACCCAGGCGAGCGGCCGCTCGGTCAAGGTTGGTTCCAGGAACTTGCCGTTCGCTGGACTCATCGGATTATTGTGTTAAGTGATTTTGTGAAAAATCAATTGCCCCTTGCCGCACAAGATAAAACAAGCGTAATCCCGCATCCAGTCTTGACTTCAAACCAACAAGATTTTTCCCGAAAATTGTCAAAACAGCCCTCATTGCTCTTTCTGGGCAGAATCGCGCAGTACAAGGGTATTGATCTATTGCTGGAAGCGGTCAAAGATTTTCCGAAAGACAAAATTGGAAAACTGACCATCGCCGGGCTTTCGATGATGAAGATTGATTTGCCAAAAACGGATTTTCCTATCCATTTGCTGCAAAAATGGCTGAGTGAAGAAGAACTACAAAAATTATTACTTGAGCATGATGTTTTGATATTGCCTTACCGCGAGGCTTCGCAGTCGGGCGTTGTGACCCTGGGCACTGCCGCTGTAATTCCGATGGTTGTTACAAAAGTGGGTGGATTGCCTGAACAATTGAATGAGGCAGAAGCCATTTGGGTGGAACCCGAGCCTGACAGCATTCGTGATGGAATTCTAAAACTGATCGAAAACTCTGAATTGTACAAGGAAATTCATCAAAAACTACGGGCAAAATCATCGAAAGAAGACAATCAAAAAATTGCCCAACAGCTAATGGATCTATTCCAGGATTTACAATAGCATTTTTAAATAAGCATCCGCCACCGCTGCCGTGGTGTAAGGCTGGCTCAATTGTTGAATTGTAGCTTGCGGAACGCGCCGGTTGTGATTTTGCTGAATGAAAATTGCTAATTGATTTACTAAATCAGGAAGCATATCTTGCTGGAAAACAGGCAGATTACATATAATTAGATAATCTTGTATGAACTCCTGGAATGTATCCTCCGGATGCTGACAAATATTAATAATTGGCTTGCCGCTCATCAGGTATTCCGCGCTTTTGCTGGGCAAGTGATAATTGGTTGTATTTCCGATATTTAGCAAAAAATCAGTCTGTTGAATCGCCACCGCCACCGTTTTTCTGGAAACCAGCCCGTGAAACCGGAGGTTTTCTTTTAAATCAACAAATTGATCGAACACAGCCTGTGCCTTCGGTGGAATCTCACCAAAAAAATGAACATGCAATTGGTCTTGAAAATCAGGATATTGAGTGAAAAGCTGCCTCAGCAATTGCAAAAAAGCATCCGGCATGCGCACCTGTTCGTAGAAGGTGCCGAAATAAGCAAGGTGAATTTTATTTTCAATAAAAGCTCCAATTTGCTGATTTTCAGTATTTTGAATTTCGTTTGCAAGAGGTGGCGTTACGCTTATTTTTTCTTCCAGATTCAAATCAGGAAAATACTGAATATATTTTCTTTTGGCGGCATGTACCGTCACGCTCACCACATCCGCCAATTCCAGCGCACGTGCCTCCGCCCGAAAATTTTTTCCGCGATACAATTGAAAATTATTTACCCAGAATTCATCCGAAAAAGCAAACGGATCTTCAATGTCCATCAGCCATTTCACCTTTGGAAACTGTTTTTTTAAAGCCCCTGCGATCAAATTTGCCGTAAAAGGCAGCGAAACACTCACCATTGCATCAAAATGGAATTGTTTTTGCAACTCCAACGCACGTTTTTTGCCTGGCAAATACCATAGACAACTCCCATCCGGCCAGTAAAACTTGCGCCACGTCCGATCCACGATCCATTCCAGTATTTGCCGAAAAAAGCTTGATTTTTGAGCTTTATTTGCACCCACCTCCGCGCGTCGCTGCTGCGTTCCCAGTAGATTGTAAGTCCAATCCAGCAAGGTAGCCTGTCCTGCCCGATGCACCTGCACGCCCTTGATTTCAGTCTCATCCGTCACGCCTTTGCGTCGTGTACAGAGCACATGCACCTCATGCCCTTCCGCCACCCACTGCTCCGCTACCGCCGACCAGCGGTACACATTGGGATTGACCATCGGGTAGTATTGGGCTAGTAGGATGAGGATACGCATTTTTTAAATGACTGATTGTTAATTGGTTATCGTTTTAAAATCGCTTTTGTAAAAGTCATAAATTCGGTATTGTATCGAATCGTAAGCAAGCTGTAAACTACCAAAAATAGGATACCGCCTATGATTTCCATTTGAAATAAAAATAAAGGCGAAGCCAAGATAAAGCTCACAAAAGTCAGTAAAACCGGCTGTCCGACGGCCTTTATTAATCGCTTTTGAGAACCCGGCAATAAATTTTTGAGAAAAATGATGTACGCCAGGATGGTGAAAGCAAATTGCACCAACACGATCGCGGCTGTGCTCCAAATCAAGCCATACCGACTTCCGATCCAAATAGCGCCTGCCAAAAACGGCGCCATCAGCAAGTACAAGAACAATTGCCATTGAATTTTTCCTTTTGCCAGGAGCAAGCTTTCCACCGGATTCATCCAGGCGAAGACAATGACAAAACCGCACAAAGCTTGAAACGTAGCGATATGGGGCGTCCAAGCCGCCCCGAAATACCAGCTTACCAGCCAGGGCGCGAGTACCGTTGCTAAAGCGTACATCGGCAAATGAATAACGGTAGAAATATTGAGTAATTTATAATAAGTGCGGGCGATTTTTTGATTGTCCCTTTGTAATTCAGATAAAACCGGGAAAGCGACTTTTTCAATAGAAATATTCAGTAGCACCGAAGGGCGCGCCAGTACCCTTTTAAACACATCGTACACCCCGGTTGCATCCATGCCCAACCAGCGGCTGATGAGCAGCACGTCCAGTTGGGAAACAAAATGCGTGACTAGTCGCTCGGCAGTAAAAATGGCTCCAAATTGACCGTAAGAACGAATTTCATGCATTTTAAATTGGAGAGTAGGAATAAAGCTTTGTAAACCAATGATTAATGCACCCAGCGATTCTGTAAAATATTTCGTCAAATAGCCCGCCACCAGGGCCAGCGCGCCCCAGCCTTGCCAGGCTCCAAGGACAGCCACCGTAAAGCCGGCCATATTGGCGATCACTTCAATAATTGCCAGCGCCCGAAAGCGGAACTCCTTCTGCAACAGTGCTTTATATTGTACGCCAAAGGCATTCGCAACAAAAGTCAGGTTGTACCACATAAAAATTTGCCACAAAGTGCTACTTTGGTAGAATTCACTGATGCCCCAGGCAATGCCGGCGCCTAGTGATAGAAGGGTAATGCCGATCAGTAAATTGAGCCAATAAAGCGCCGAAAGTTGCTCATGGCTATTGTGCGGACGCTGAATGATCGCGGCATTAATGCCTGCGCTTTGAAGGTGCAAGCCAATGTTCACAAAGACCGCAGCAATGGCGACCCAGGCAAAATCGGTTTTGCTGAGCAAACGTGCCAGAATGGCTGTCTGCACAAAGCTGAGCACAAAGCTGAGCACTGTCGAGAGCGTCGTCCAGCGCAGGCCCGGAATAAGAGCAGAACGGTCGGTCATTTGTTTGTATGAATCGAAAGGCTAAATATATCCAATTTTGCGAAAAGCACTACGTACCGCTGATGTTTCGTCCCTGGTGGCTGGATGCGGTTTGCCCGGAGCAATGGGACGTGTGCCTTGCTTTCGATCAGGGGGGCGATGTGACCGGGGCTTTGGTATATCATTTGACCAAATACAAAGGCTTTCCGATCATAAAAATGCCGCCATTGACAGATTATTCGGGGTTGTGGCTGAATTATCCTTACAATTTACAGAAGCCTGCGAGTCGATACGCTTTTGCCAAGCATGTTTCCTCGGAATTGTTGCAACAACTCCCAAATGCAGCTTTTTTCTATCAACAATGGCATCCGGAGATGGACAACTGGTTGCCGTTTTTCTGGAGCGGCTTTCGCCAAACAACGCTTTATACGTATCGATTGGAAATGACTGATAATGAGATACTTTATAGCAATTTGCAAAAAAGTGCCCGTAAAAATATTGCAAAAGCCGGTCGAGGATTGATTATTCAAAAGTCGGAAGCAATTGAAGAACTTTATCGGCTGGTGGAATTGTCCTTTGCTCGTCAAAAACTGGCTCCGCCTTATTCATTGGAATTATTGAAGCAATTGGATGAGATTCTGAAAATCAGGCAAATGCGGCAGATTTATCTGGCTTATGACGAGTCCGGTCATCTTCATGCGGGTGTATATTTAGTATGGGATGAGCGATGCGCGTATTCGCTCATTAGTGGCGCCGATCCTGATTTCCGGCACTCCGAAGGGCAGTATTTGGTGCAATGGCAAAGCATATTGGATTCGATCGGGCGATTTAAATCATACGACCTTTGCGGAAGCATTATCGAGCCGGTCGAGGAATCGCTTCGCTCTTTTGGTGGAACACTGACGCCACATTTTAAAATATTCAAAGCGCGAAATAAAATTTTTCAATTGCTCAGTATTTTACTCAATAAAGACTTTTACTAATCTATGCCGGAGGTATGGCTGCAAGACTTTGAAAAAAGAACTACTGCTACACTTGAATGGGTGGAACGCAGCATAAAAGTGACTGGATATAAAGGTTCGGCGGGTTACTTTCATCTTTGGCTTGGCTGGTCGCCGGCTTATCCCGAAACCACTGGTTATCTGATTGAAACGCTATTTGATTACGCCAATTATTTAGAGGAGGAAAAATATAAAAATCTGGCAATCGCCTGCGCTGACTGGCTTTGTAGCATTCAACGACCGGATGGCGCTTTTCCGGGTGGACTTGGTGAAACCGGCGAGCCTGTCGTTTTTGACACCGGACAAATTTTATTTGGATTGATAGCTGCCTGTCGGCGAACGGTGGAGGCAAAATATAAAACTGCACTGGAAAGAGCAGTGATCTGGCTCCTGGAAAACCTGGAACCGGACGGTAGTTGGAAGAAATATTCATATGTATTTGGCTATATACCTGCGTATTACACAAGAGTCGTTTGGGCGGTTTTGGCGGCGAATGAAATTTTGCAACAAGTAGAAGTGACCGACAAAATGCGAAAAGCAATTGAATACTATGCAGCCCAGGTTCAACCCAATGGCGCCGTCAAAAACTGGGCATTTGCACATGATGAGCTGGCTTATACACACACGATTGCTTATACGCTGCGCGGATTTTTGGAGTGTGGTGCTTTATTGAATGACCAGCAGTTGCTAACAAAGGCGAGATTTATTGGCGATAGAATTGTTGAACTTTACAAAATACATCAAAAAATAGCCGGGCGCTACGATGAAAACTGGCGTGGCGATTACGGTTTTGAATGCGTGACCGGAAATGCTCAACTGGCGATTGCTTTTGCTCGTTTGTACCAGCTAAGCGGTGATGAAAACTATTTTAATATTGCAAAAAAAATATTTTCAAAAACTGTTCATTATCAGAAGTTAATGCCTTTATTGAATTTATATGGCGCAATCCCCGGCTCGGCGCCGATTTGGGGGGCGTACCAACGATTTTCATTTCCAAACTGGGCTGCCAAATTCTATTTGGATGCTTTTTTGATTCTGAAAAAACTAGAAGATGAACGTGCAAGTGCTTGAAAAATATCGTTTTTGGCTCATATTCGGTGTGTTTTTGATCTCGCGCTTTGCTTTCAAATACATTAGCGGCTACAACCATTTTGAGTTGTTTCTGGACTCGGAGCGATATGACTATTACAGCAGCCAAATTTTATCTGGCAATTTTAATTTAGATCATACGGCTTTTATTTTAGCGCCTTTGTATCCTTATTTTTTGGCAGGAGTGAAGTGGGTTTTTGGAATGCAGTGGCAGTTTTTTGCAATGCTGTTTCAATTTGTATTGGTTTCGTTATCAGGTATTTATATTTTTAAAACAACCAAATTATTATTCAAAAGCGAAAAAGTTGCCTGGGTGGCGACGGGCGCTTATTGCCTCTTCCCAATGACCTTGTGGTATAATTTCACCTTCACGCAGGAAACCCTTTTTCAGGCATTATTTATTTTTGCCATTTATCATCTGTTGCGACTGCTCCAGGGCAAAGTTTCGTCGCTTGTGTTTTCGGCTGTTTTCTTTTCGCTCGCATTTTTAACCAAGTCGCATATTTTACTTTTTTCGCCTTTTATAGTTTTATTACTCTTATTATCAAAATATTACAGTTTTAATAAAAAAATATTATATAGCCTGGTTTATGCCGGTATCTGCCTTGCATTCACCCTACCTTACGGGTTGTATAATTTGAAAACCAACGGAGTTTACGCGCTTTCCAGTTATGGAACCGGCACGTTTTTTCATATCAGTAATAGCAAATACACGTATCAGGAAGTTTTTGATCCGGCGCCACTGGGCAGTGAGGCGTCCAAATACGGTACCTATCTGGCCTTTGCTTTTGACAAGGATTTTGAATATGAAGGTTATGGCAAGGTAAATCGATTGCCGATCCGTGAGCGGCAACGCATTCATAAAAAGTTGACAATGAAATGGATACAAAATCATCCTGGAGATTTTCTTCGCCTGAAATGGTTTTCCTTTTATCGTTTTTTTATGCCGGGCCTTAGCCAACAACATCATTCAACGCTTCAATGGCTTGCATCGTTTTTACTTTCCTTACCAGTATATTTGCTGGGCTATTGGGGTATTTTTCAAGCATTTAAAAAAGACTACCGCCGGCATCTGTGGACCGTGCTGCTTATGCTCACCATACTGCTATTTTTCGTCGTTTTCAGCCCGGTAAGCCGTTTTCGCACGGTGACTTTGGAACCATTTTATATCGTTTATGCTGCTTTTGGCTTTTTTGCACTTTTAGAACGTTTTCAGCTTAGCGCAAAATGACCAGTTTCCCGAAGTTATTTCTGAAAAAACGGTCGGTACCGTTGTCATATTTTTCATAATTTTCCCCGTTTTGATCCTTTACGATCATTCGGTACAAATAAACGCCATTCGCAAGCCGGTCGCCGTACATATCAGTACCATCCCAGGCATAGTCGGTGCGGTGCGTGCCAATCCGCAGTGGCCCCAAATCCAATTCGGTGAGTTCGCGTACAATTCTACCGGACACCGTCATAATCTGAATGATATAATGACTGGGCGCTTCTACGCCAGTTAATGTATAAACAAATTGAGTAGCAGTAGAAAACGGATTAGGGTAATTCAATATATTTGAAATTTTCGAATCGGTGATGATTTCGAATTCTACCTGAAAGTCAATATTTCCGGCCTGGTTGCCAGAGGCATCGCGACCATTGACGAACAGCACGTATGTGCCGTCCTGCTTGAATTCAGGCGCATAATGAATGGTCGCCGTAGTGCTTTTGTCGGTTGTTTTGAATTCTATACTTATGGAATCGGCAGGTACCGGTTTGGGTTCTTCGGTAAGCGGGTCGTCGGGATAACGCAGTGCAAGCTGCAATGTAGAAGTATCTATCAAGGATAAATAACGATTTTCATCACGCAAAGTAGCTAGGATCTGCGGTTTGGCAGCCACCAGATCGCCGTTCATAATGCGCACGCCATCAAACATTACATCTACCAAGGGATTCCGCACGTCGCCCGCTACAAAAAACTCCAGGGAACCGACATTATTGAAATGCGAAAGCTCCGGTTGATCTTCATCGGGATTGATTTCTACAATCAATTGCTGCTTGCCGCGCAAGCCTTTTGTATTGTATCTGAACTGAGCTACCAGCGAATCTTGCTGGAGCAGCGGCTGGAGTCGCATTGTATCAATCCGAACGCGGTTATCGCTGCTGATTATGGAAAATTTAACCAGCAAACTGTCCATATCATAGCGGCTTACATTGGCAATGCTGATGTCTAGTTCCAGTGTTTCACCTTCCTGGAGCGTATCGCGTTTAAAACGAAAATCAGCGGTCAGTGGATTGAGCGCAGCTTCGGGCAAACCTTCGTACAGTACCTGCCAATAGCCAAACTGAGCCGGGCTTCGATTAACAGAATCTCGTGCGCTGAATTGTAATTCCAGGTAAGGAAACTCCTCCGCGCTTATTTGATTTAGGCTTGTATCCCTACCGCTGTAATTTTCGATCAAAAGTTCCTTGGCTCCGCTGGCGCGAATACCATGCACATTCACAGCATACTGATCGGCAACTTCGATTTGTTCAAATTGTTGCTGCAGGCGCTCCCAGTTTCTGGCCGGCCCGATGCGCTGGGAAGTCATGCTACCTTGATCCTTGAAGCCGGGGATGGTGATAAAATTCGAAACCGTGTCGTTCACCGAAACAGCTAATTCTTCAAAAAAGAGCGGGGTGGACATACCCTTGCGGTAAAATATAGCATAAGGACGAGCCCCTTCCGCAGCGGCTTGCTGTATCTGTGTAGCGCCATTCTCCGCCAGCACATCCATCAGCGTTTTGTCGAACATCGTATCCTGCGCCCATTCTTCGGGTTCGTAGGTGGTCATTAAATGCTGAATGGTGTAAAGAAAAACGTAATGCCCATCGGGGATGGTGTCGTTCAGAAAGTCAATGACTTTTTTACGGGCTTCGGGGGTGCGGGTGGAATAGGGGAAGATTGTCCAGGCTTGATCCTCCCAATCCGCAACCACGCTTCCAAATTTTCCGGGATTACTTCTGGAAGTATATTCATTTTCCCAAGGATCACCTGATACGCCATCGAATACACAAATCGTAACCCCTCCACCTCCAATTCCAAAGGTATATTGATTTGTAATATTGTTTACCGTTGCGTAATCAAAATACCCATTCCCAGGATAAGTAAAAATTCGAAAATCCAAATAAGAAGGATTCTCTTTAAACTGCAATCGCCGAGTATCTTCTGGTAATTCCAAGCTGCTGAAATCATTATTCAAAAACTGAAAGAAATGCCCTTGCCGCCA
>CAZGAU010000013.1:14397-24204 GCA_964523725.1 uncultured Saprospiraceae bacterium | reverse complement strand
ATTCCAAGCTGCTGAAATCATTATTCAAAAACTGAAAGAAATGCCCTTGCCGCCAACCGGGTGAGTTATTTGGAATGTAAGTAAATGAACTGGTCTGCCAATTATAATCCAGTCCAACAAGGCTATCTGTTGCAATACGCCAGTAATAAGCTGTGCTGTCCGCCAGCTGCATACTTGGTTGCCAGGTCAGCAGGCCGCCAAATGTCACGAAGGCTGTATCGCGCCGCAAAGGACTATTGAATTGGGCTGTAGTGTCGATTTCCATCAAATAGCGCTTTTCACGCTCAAAAACATTGCCGGTAGAAGCCACTAATTTTAAGGGTTGCGCATTGACAATCGCAAAAGGCTGGGGCTCAATTGGAGTCACGCCTTCATCAAAGATATAGAGTTGAATACCTTTATTTCCGGAAGCATCGGTCAATTCATTGTTGAACTCTGCCTCGGGAGTGGGCAATTCCTCAATGGTATTTTCTTTGTCGAGGCGGATATAAAAGCGATTGTAGCCGACTGCATTGCTACCGCCGACCGGGAACCGATATATCAAATCATCACTGAGATAAGCAGGGGCTTGTATCGTATCGAGTAAGGTGGTGGTCGTTCCATCAGGAAATTCCCGCATGATTTCTAAAGTCAGGCTATCCCGAATGTTTTTGCCGACATTCAAAACCTGAAAGGTTACATTTAAACTGTCCTGCTGCACATTCACCCGAGAAGGGTTAAATTTTATGCTTTGACGATCTACGATATAGTCAGGAGCTTGATAGGGCGTGATGACAATTGCGGGATCACCATGTACGGTGTACTGCTGCAATAACATTCGCGTGATTGAATCTAAAAAATCGTCATATTGTACTATCGTAGCTTTCATTATATCGCCGAGGCCTTGACCATGTAGATCACGGCCCATTTGTGAATATAAACTTCTCTGAAAAGAACCGAGACTTGTGATAAACCCTGAGGCAGAAGTGCCGACGAATGCGATTCCCGCTCTAATTGGTTGAAAAACAAAGTTTTCACTATAGCTTTTTCCGTCAATGTGAATATCGCCCGACTGGCAACCAAGCGCAAACATGACCGGATATTTTCCAAAGTTTCTATATGTGGCGGGGTCGCCAATACTGATGTCGATGACAGTTGGCCCCCCATGACCGAAAAAAGTAATAATTCCCACGCCTTGCTGGAGTAATTCATTGATCTTTTCTGACTCCAGTCGCTGAGTTGCATCATTGCTATATTTATAGTAAGAATAAATATCCGCACCAAAAGCATTATTCGAAAGGATGTTGGTCATTACATCCATGTTACTTTCAATGCTAGTTTGCTCTAACAGGTTTTTACCGCCGCCTAAATGGATGACTTGTTTACGCCAGATTCGGTCTTCCGCAATCTGAGAAGATGGGTTTTCATACTCCCGCAGCTTATCCAGATAAAGCTCAATCTCAGCCGGGTGGGTAGCGGCAATTCTTCCGATCGGGATGACGGGTACCTGACTTTCATTGCCGGCAACCAGCAAATTATCTGCGCCCGGAGAACCAAAAGTGGGTACAAAAAACGTAGCATCTGTTGCGGCGTTATAGGTGCGGATATCGTTGAATTTTCTGCCTTTACCCAACAAAAGGATGTAACGCGGGTTCGTCCAGTTGGCTTTTGCAAAATGCGCCAGATTGCGCACCGCCAAAGGGTGGCGCTGCACGCCATAAGCAAAGGCATCGTACAAATCTTCGACTTCCAGAATCACAGGGGTAAAGCCCGTAGAGCGGCGGTATTCGGCGTATTCATGAGGGAGGTCATTCCCCTGACCGTCAGCGCGCAGTTTACGACTGGTAATAATGATATAATCGCCATCCAGGTTATTATAATTAATGAATTTTTTATTTACAAGATTATTTATCAATGTAATGCCAGTCGCCAAATTAACTAAATAAAATTCCCGCTCACCAATGAAAGCTTCTATTTTCACTAGCACTTTTCCATTTTCCAGCTTAGTTACTTTCCTGGTAGAAGTTGTGAGATCATATAAAATCGGGTCAACTCCTTCCGCTCTGAAATTCTCGATTTCTAAATACTTCGGCAAGCCATCGCCGATCAATTTGAAATAAAATCCTGAGCTGTTGTTGAAGTTGAACCGGCGAGGGTAGGTGAGTTTGGCAATGCCGATGGCGTATCTGTCGCCACCATCACTGGATGTACCTCTTACGCCTATTTTTTCTTCGGTATTTAAGACTCCCAAAGGGACAGTAAAAGACGTATCCAGAAGTTGATAACCTGAAAAATTTTTGGTGATTATGATCTGATTATTTCTATTGATTTCCAATTGGTGATTTACAATGCCAGCCTTTGTATATCCTCGCGAAAAAAGCCGAAACTCGAATTTTGCAGAAGCCGCTTCAGTATTATAAATATTGGAAGGACGAAAAGTAAGTGTATGATTGCTATATCCTAACCCCATCCCTTCTCCCTGTTCATAGGTAGATTCAGAGATGTCGCCGTTCGTTTTAAAGACAAATCCTCCATTTGTATTCACCGACACCTCCCCCCAATACCACTCTTCCTTTGCCGGCAAATTGGTCAGATCATTTTCCACTACCGTAAAACGCTTGCCTGGCGCGTCTTCGCTGGAGGCAACTGCCAGAAAATAAACCGAAGTATCCGTAAACATACTGTACTCAGGATTGAGCATGTCGGCTTTGCCGTTTTTGTACAAAAATTGATCGAGTTCGCCGCGGTTCTTGCGACCAAAGAATTCGATGTAATTTTCGCCAACGTACACGGGCACGAGCTCGCCGAAATGATATAAATGAATATTGGATGATTCGGATACTTCCACGCCCTGGGCTGCCAGTTCTTGAAATGGAATGCGATATACCCCGTCCTGCGCTACCATGATCTTGAAATATTGCTGATCGTAATCGATCCACTCGTTGCCAAACTTGCCGTTGGACATCTGACCCAGCGCTGCCATGCTTACCAGCAGCAAACAAAATGAGAGTACAAACTTTTTCATAAATAACAGTTTTTAACCAGGGGACAGGGCTTCTGCTAAATTTGTGGAAGTTCGTGTAATATAATAAATTGACAGGTCCTTTTTGAATGCTCAAAATTAACGCTTTCAGAAGCGAAAGGCAAGACCCGGAGGCTCTTTTTGCAGTTCATTAAACGTTAAAAGTAATGTTTTGATCGAAAGAACCGGTCATGGCTCAATGTTTCTGCTTATTTTGTTGTTAGAATAGAAAAACAAACGTATGCTTTTTCCAATCGGCGATGAACAGGTGCGTGGCGGCGCTACTCCGCTTTTCAGTTATGGATTTATCGCGCTGAACGTGGCGATTTTCCTGATGCAGGTGAATATGCCATCCGCTCAGTTGCAGGCTTTTATTTATGATTATGGCTCGATCCCGGCAGAAACCATGCGCGGCCAGGATTTATTTACGCTCCTCACCAGTATGTTTTTGCATGGCGGCTGGATGCACCTTATCGGCAATATGTTGTTTCTCTGGGTCTTCGCAGATAATATCGAAGCCACCATCGGGAATGGACGATTCTTCCTGTTCTATATCCTCGGCGGACTGGCGGCGCACGCGGCGCATATTTATTTCAACGCCGGCAGCACGGTGCCGACGGTAGGTGCAAGTGGCGCGATCTCCGCAGTGATGGGGGCGTATCTGGTCATGTTTCCTGCATCCCGCATCAAAATGTTGTTTTTTGTGTTTACTTTCCGCGTTCCGGCCTTTATTTTTCTGGGATTCTGGATCTGGCAACAATGGATCAGTGGCACGGCGGCTCTGCAAGTAGATACCGCTCAAAGTGAAGGTGTGGCCTGGTGGGCGCACATTGGTGGCTTTGCATTCGGTGTATTGGCAGGTTTTTATTACCGAATGAAATTCACCCGACCGCGTCGTGATTATTATGGGGATCAAAATTATCTTTAATCATGATGTTGTTGCATGTAATGTAAACCCAGCAACAGAAAAAAGGCATAAATTCCTACACCGAGCGCATTTTCAATGGTACTTTCGGTAAGAAAGGAGGAAAAAATAACGGAATTAAATGCCAGAAAAACCGGTTTTTTGAAAAAACCATGATGTAGCAGCGGATAAAAAAATGCGAAAGTAAATAAAATAACCCCAAATATACCTGTGCCTGCGTAGGTGTGCACCCATTGATTATGCGGCATCTTCGGCTCAATGGATTCAGGGTGTTCAGCTTCGTATGCTTCTTCTACTTCCTGTTTCAAATTACCGGCGCCCACGCCCAGGAGCGGATGCTCGTTGCCGATGTCCAAACCTACTTCAATAGAAGTCAATCGCCCGGAATCTGAATAGTGTTCACCTTTGCCTTTTTGATGCATCTCAAGATCTTCCTGCATGTAATCCATTTTTGCATTAAAACTCGGTAGAAAAAAGTAAGCCGTCACCGGTGCAAAGGCCATCGCCGAGGTCATCATCGCCGCTTTCCAATAGCGCCTTGTACTATGGATGTAATAAATTAATAAAATAAACAGTCCGGAATATAATGCCAGCAATCCGCTGCGTACGGATAGCAGAAAAATAAAGGAGATCAGGAATAATGTTGTAAAACCGATCAAAAGTCTTTCCCAGTTGTAACGATACGCGTAGCGTTCCCACCAGAGCCAGCCGCCGCCAATGACGCCCAGCACCAGTATCAGGCTAAAGCGAATGTGATTGCAAGGCACCGGAATGGATTTTCCATGTTCAAGCGAGTTTGTAATTTTTTCAAAATGAAGCAAGTAGTTAATACCGACGCCAAGGCAAGTGACTAGCAACAACAGCAACAGAAAATAGACCAATCCCAGGTATTGCCTCTTTGAAAAAGCAGGTAAGTTGACAAAAACCAGCGGCAATAAGAGGAACGGCAGTTTGATACGTAACCGGCTAAACCAGTAGCTCCAGTCTTCGGTTTGCCAGCCGCTGAGCAACACAAGGAAGAAGCATAAAGTCACGGATAAGTAAGCTGGATTATATTGTAAGGTGTTGATAATGAGCTTAATGGAAAGATTTAGTTTGATCTTCAACCTGCCCTCTGCACGCTGCCAATCGAGTATGCTAACAAACAACAGCCCGATCATAGACATCGAGAGCAGAAACGGGGAATACACAAGCGAAAATATAAAGATGGCGCACAGAGCCAGCGTCAGTTGTGGTCGGGTGATCATAATTGGAAAATCACTTTTTTTTGAAACTATTTAAAAGGACGGCATTGTTGTCCAAATACGTTTGCACTTGCTCGGCAAAAATTTTTACTTTTGTACGCCGAGAGACGTTTGGCATGTTTATTGTCTGGATTCAAAAGAATCACACAATGAATAAGTGGTTGATTATCATGATTTTGAATAGAATATTTTGAATAATATGAGTACTTCCGTAGCAATTTTCGACCAGGTGCGCGATGTGATCCGCGAAATTGAGACCGCCAATCCACAGAATATGGAGGAATTGGAGCAGTTCCGGATTCGGTTCTTAGGTTCCAAAAATGTGATCAAAAGCTTTTCAGGCGAGATTCGCAATGTGCCCAATGAACAGAAAAAGGATTTTGGTCAGCTGGTCAACCAGGCCATCAAAGCCGCGGAAGCCAAGTACGCCGATCTGAAGCTCGAACTGGAATCAGCTGCGGAAGAAAGCGATGCCCAACACCTCGATCTGACGGCCCCCGGCGAACCGCTGGAGCTGGGTTCCCGGCATCCGATTGCGATTACGATGAACCGGATTGTGAGCATTTTTGAGCGAATCGGTTTTGTAGTGGCCGACGGCCCGGAAATCGAGGATGACTGGCATAATTTTACCGCGATGAATACGCCCGAAGACCACCCGGCCCGCGATATGCAGGATACATTCTATTTGCGCAATTCTACCGAAATGCTTCTGCGTACCCACACTTCGCCGGTGCAGGCCCGCGTGATGACAAGCCAGAAGCCGCCCATACGCATTATCGCACCGGGGCGCGTGTATCGCAATGAAACCGTGTCGGCGCGTTCGCATTGCCAGTTTCACCAGGTGGAGGGTTTGTACATTGATGAAGGGGTGTCATTTGCGGATATGAAGCAAACCTTGTTGTATTTTGCCAAGGAAATGTTCGGTGCGCCGAAGATTCGCCTGCGTCCGTCGTTCTTCCCGTTTACCGAGCCAAGCGCCGAGATGGATGTGTGGATTGGCATGGACAATGAGCGTAATTACCGGCTTTCCAAGGGTACTGGCTGGCTGGAAATAATGGGTTGTGGTATGGTGGATCCTGACGTGCTCGAAATGTGCGGCATTGACAGCAAAAAATACTCCGGCTTTGCTTTTGGGATGGGCATCGAGCGGCAGGCGCTTCGCCTTTACGATATCAGCGATATCCGTTATTTCTTTGAAAATGATGTGCGCTTTTTGAAGCAATTTGCTTCAACAATATAGGCAATATAAAATTAAGACCTGGCAGGTTTCATAAACCCGCCAGGTCCGCCTCCCAATTAAATTCCGTCTCGATACTTCCCTGCTTCTTTCCTGCACCCAAGTTCTGTTTGGGGTATTCTGTTTTTTTGATTTTTTATTCCGTTTTTTTTACTATATTTGCGCAAAGCCAAAACAAAATTAGGAAAAGACAGGTTTTAATAAAGTACACCTGAAATAGTGTCGTTACACTTTCGGAGCTTTCCGATTTTATACGCTGCTTTCTGAATTCGACTTCCGTGTAAGTCTTTCTCTTTCAAGAGCTTATTTTTAAATTATTACAAAAAACACTCAGAGGCAGCATTACGCAAACAGAATAAAATTTTGTGTCTCCATAAAAGGAGCCTGAATTGCTATTTTCTTTCTTGACGGGAAAAACCCGTTTGTTCTTTGAGCCGAAGTTCAATTAACCTATCATAAAACTGTAAATATGGAAAAATATCGTTCTTACGCGTTGCACAATTTTCGGCAAATCCCGCAGGTAGAGCATCACCTGAGCGAGGAAGAGCGCTTCGACATTGAAGTGGTCGGGAATGTGCTGCCCTTCAAAGCCAATAACTACGTTGTAAATGAACTGATTGACTGGAACAATTACCAGGATGACCCGATTTACACGCTTACTTTTCCTCAGAAAGGTATGCTGAAGCCGCGTCATTATGACGAAATGGCAGATGCATTGCGCGCCGGCGCCAGTAAAGCTGAATTAAAGCTGATTGCCAATAAAATACGCCTCGAGTTAAATCCGCATCCGGCCGGGCAGATCGAGCAAAATATGCCGATTATCGACGATGTGAAACTCACCGGTGTGCAGCACAAATATCGGGAGACCATGCTGTTTTTTCCGAGCCAGGGGCAGACCTGCCATGCTTACTGTACCTTCTGTTTCCGTTGGCCACAATTTGTGGGAATGAATGAGCTGAAATTTGCGATGCGCGATACGGAGCTGTTAGTCAAGTATTTGCAGGAAAATCCTCAGGTGAGCGATGTGCTCTTCACCGGAGGCGATCCACTCATTATGAAGACAAAGATACTCGCAACTTATATTGATGCGTTGATTGATGCCAAGTTGCCAAATTTGAAAACTATTCGCCTGGGAACCAAGGCATTAGGTTACTGGCCGCAGCGTTTTACCAAAGACAAAGATGCCGACGATCTGATGCAATTGCTGGAAAAAGCCAAGAAAAATGGCATCCATATTGCCCTGATGGCGCATTTCAACCATCCGAATGAACTCAAGACTGAAGAGGTAAAAAATGCCATTCAGCGCCTGCTGAATGCGGGAGTGGTGATACGGACGCAATCGCCGATCATGCGCCATATCAACGATACCCCGGAAGCCTGGGCAACCATGTGGCAGAAGCAAGTAGAACTGGGTTGCGTACCTTATTACATGTTTGTAGCCCGCGACACAGGCGCGCAGCATTACTTTGCCGTTACGCTGGAGCGTGCCTGGCATATCTTCCGCGATGCCTACCAGACCGTGAGCGGCATTGCCCGTACGGTACGCGGACCAAGTATGTCGGCAGGACCTGGAAAAGTCCACATCCTGGGTATTTCTGAAGTGATGGGCGAGAAAGTTTTTGTGCTGCAATTCATTCAAGGAAGAAATCCGGATTGGGTGCGCCGTCCGTTCTTTGCAAAATATGATCCTAAGGCCATTTGGCTGGATGACCTGTATTCGGCTTTCGGGGAGCCGGCATTTTTCTTTGAAGACGAATATAAAATTAAGCGTCACAAAAAGCCTGCTGCAAAAGCCAATGGACATACAATCGAGCTTGTCGGGTAAAAAAAAATCAATTTGTATAGACCATGACTGCCCGGGTGGTCATGGTTTTTTTAATTTTGTAAGAAAGGTAGAGGGACAAATGTAGAAAGTAGAGGGACAAATCTCCATAATCTTGTTTTTAATATTCTCCCTATGCCTTTGTCTCTCTACCCTCTAACAAAAAAAATCATTATGGAAGGCCTTCACCACAAGCAGCATGTCCGGGTAGATTTAAATCTGAATATCCGCGGGTTAAAAAAATCTACTACTCTGGAGATTAATGAGCGATCCCGAGAATTACAAAAAGAGGGTAAAACCGTTTATCGCCTGGGTTTTGGACAGTCGCCCTTCCCGGTACCTGAGCCAGTCGTCAAGAGCCTGCAAACACATGCACATGAGAAGGATTACTTGCCGGTGAAAGGTTTATTGGAATTGCGCCAGTCTATCGCCGATTTTTACCGCCGGAAACAAAACCTAGATCGCACCGCGGAGGATATTCTCATCGGGCCGGGGTCCAAGGAACTCCTGTTTATCCTGCAACTGGTGTATTATGGTGATCTGGTGATTCCCAAGCCCAGCTGGGTCTCTTATTCGCCGCAGGCGATTATCGTGGGCCGCAAGGTCAACTGGGTCAACACCCATAAAGAAAGTGACTGGCGACTCACCCCCGAAGAACTGGAAGAGATTTGTAAGCATGATCCTGACCGTCCGCGGATTTTTGTGCTGAATTACCCGGCCAACCCCACTGGTTCTACATATACCGTTGACCGGCTCAAGGAAATAGCCGCAATAGCCCGTAAATACAGAGTTTTGTTGCTTTCTGACGAGATTTACGGTGAGTTGCATCATACCGGCCAGCATGTGTCCATCGCCCGTTTTTATCCCGAGGGTACAATCGTAAGTACGGGTTTGTCTAAATGGTGCGGTGCTGGCGGCTGGCGGCTGGGCACCTTTATTTTTCCGCCGTCTTTGCGCTGGCTACTAGAAGCAATGGCCATTGTGGCGAGTGAAACCTTTACCTCAACCAGTGCGCCTATTCAATACGCAGCAGTAACCGCCTTTGAAGAAAATGAGGAGATTGAACAATATTTGAAAAATGCACGTAATATTTTGCGGGTGATTGGTAAGACCCTGCATGTTCGCCTGGAAGGCATGGGGGTAGCCGCAGCAAAACCGCAGGGTGGATTCTATCTTTATCCTGATTTTGATGCGCACCGCGCCAAACTTGTAAAGAAAGGAATCGCGACCAATAAGCAACTCTGCGAGCGACTACTGGAAGAAACGGGTATAGCCCTGTTGCCCAGCGTGGATTTTGGCTGCCCGCCTGAGGATTTGA
Organism: uncultured Saprospiraceae bacterium; assembly: GCA_964523725.1. Lineage (GTDB taxonomy): Bacteria > Bacteroidota > Bacteroidia > Chitinophagales > Saprospiraceae > JADJNW01. The sequence continues at coordinate 14,657 of CAZGAU010000013.1, read as the reverse complement.
CGGCACGCTTGTCGTATGTTGATTTTGAAGGACAGGAAGCACTGGATATGGCCAAGAAATACGGCGACAAGCCGCTCGATGCAAAATTTGTAAAGGAATGTTGCCCGAAAATGCTGGCAGCGATGGATGCACTGGAGGAGTGGTTGAAGCACTTATAGAAAAGAGGAATGATGAATTACTAAAAAGCCCCTGAGCGCGTATTGCATTCAAGGGCTTTATCTGGCTGTGAGGGAAGGATTCGAACCTTCAAGGGGAGATTA
>CAZGAU010000013.1:8448-14297 GCA_964523725.1 uncultured Saprospiraceae bacterium | reverse complement strand
TTCAAGGGCTTTATCTGGCTGTGAGGGAAGGATTCGAACCTTCAAGGGGAGATTAGGAGCAGAACAAGTTTGGTGGTCAACCCCTGTCGGTAAACCGGCTATATTCTGTCTTTGTTTCGGTGTCCCCACCCCCGAGACAAGAGGGCATGGCTGCCTAAAGTTTCATCACCTCACAATGTTTAATTCAAATCAGAAATGAGAAATAGCAAAAAAGAAAATTGAATCGTTTTCTTTCCAAACTTCAAATCTCTGATTTCAAATTTTCAATCGCGCTCTTTTGCGTTGTTGTGATGACACAAATTTAAATCAAAAAGAGGTTTTGTTGCAAGTTTTTTAATGATTTTTTTAAAAATTTTCATTTCGTTGAATTTTTAGTTACTTTCATTGTTGAATTTATAATTCATCTGTTGTGAATTAGGTTCTGATTGAAAATTATTAAAATCCAAACTTTTACCCAGATATTTGAATAAATTTGCCCGATATTTTACAAAAATCTTAAAAACAAAGCTGATTTTTTTGAAAAATGGAAAATAGCCTCCTCGTTCCGCGTCTTTTAAAACAAGCCATTCCTTACCCGGTGTTGGGAGACGGTTTTCGCCCGCAAGATTTCCACTCGCTGGATCTGAGTATCCACAATCCCGACTTTGAGCAGACCGACGTCACCACTTACGAAGGGCTAGATGTTTATATACAAAGCGTTTTGCAAAAAAATAATGCAAAGGTCGGCTATGGAGGTTACGACGAGCACCGTATTTTTTATCAGCAAAGCCCGCTCTTTAACGATGGTTCCAAGCCGCCGCGCTGCATCCACCTGGGGCTTGATCTTTGGGCGCCCGCGGCTACGCCGGTGTACGCGCCGCTCGATGCGCGGGTGCACAGTTTTCGCTATAACGATCTGATGTTGGATTACGGCGCGACGATTATCCTCGAGCATCAGCTTCACCAACTGACTTTCTATACGCTTTATGGTCATCTGACGCTGGCTTCGCTAGAGAATTTGTACCCCAATAAACCAATTGCCAAAGGCGAAGCCTTTACGGCACTGGGTGCGCGGCACGAGAACGGTGGCTGGGTGCCGCATCTGCATTTTCAGGTGATGCTGGACATGGAAGGGCGAGAGGGTGATTTTCCCGGCGTGGCTACCGAGGCGGATGCGCCGCATTTTCTGGCAATTTGTCCTGACCCGATGGTGTTTCTCCCGTTTTTGAGTTGAGCTAACTTGTAAATCCCGGGTATTACCGATACTTTTGATGAAATTCTCATTTCACAAAATAACTTTATGAAAACGATCTATTTATTCGCATTTGGGTTTTTAATATCAATACTTGCCTGTAAATCAGCTTCCAGTGATGAAGCAATTGCCAGGGAAATATGTGATTGCCTTCGACCTATGGTGGAATTATACGAAAAAATGGAAGCAGACGCTGCGAATTCTGAATCCGATGCGGTGGTGGAAGCCATGGAAGATCTGGAGCGCTTGGCTGCCGAAAGTCAGGAGTGCTCTGATCGGCTGATGAAAAAATACCCTGACCTGGAAACCCGCGAAGATCGAGTGGAAGCCGCCATGGAAAAAGCCTGTCCTAACGTAGTGCGGATGCTTACCGAGTATAGCGATTAATTTCAAATATATAAGCATTAGTCTTTATTCGTAATCACGAGGTTTCTTACATGCGCTATTGTGGACCAATACATCCAGAGTGCAACCGAACCTTCGGAGGTTTCATTTTTTAGGTCATTTACAATCAAACAGGGCTGTTTCATATTGCGAACGTAAAATTTTGCTTTTGAACCGGATACCTCGATTTTTATTTTTGTCCATTCGCCAGGTACAAAATCAGTGTAAGATTCATATTGGCCGGGATTTTCCTGCCGGAGTCGATTCCAGGTATAATCCGGGTGGGCAATGTACTGCGTGGTGTGGTTGCGTTGTAACTGATCTTCAGCGCGGGCATTGGTAGGGCGCACATAAAAACAATCATAAGTCAATGGCTCCGTACGTGCCACCCGAAAGGCCATTCCTACAAATCCCCGATCGGTAGGATTGGCATCAGGGCCAGGCACTCCCGTCAGTTCCATTTCGATGGTACCATTTTTGAAATTGGTATTGGGAAGAATAATCATTGTTTCCAGGTTTTCCTGATTTTCTGGCTTCCGAGTCTTGGAGATGCGGAGTCCTTTTTTGCCGTTGTATTTGACAGGGGTAGCGATAACATTTATCAATTCTAGTCCTTCGGCAGAAGTGAGCGAAAATCTTTGAACGTTAGTAGATTGGGCTGTGGCAAAAGTACATGAAAAAAATGCCATTACCAGTGTTAGAAGCTTGATTTTCATAAGTTAGTTGTTGTCGGGTGAAAATTTACAGTAAAGATAAATCGTAACCTTCGAAAGCGCCAGATAATTATTAAATCCTTAACTTTTGAGTTTTTCCAATACTTCCATTTCAAAAACAAGTACAGTATTGGGTGGTACAAGCATGCCTTCTTTACCGTCAGACAAACCTTTCTCGCCGTAACCAAGATGCGAAGGTACGATGAAAAGCGCTTTGGCGCCGGGTTTCAGCATTTTCAAGCCTTCATTCCAGCCGTCGATCATGTTGCCTACATAGAAATCAATGGGTTTGTCGCGTTTGTAGGAGGAATCAAATTCCTGTCCGTTCAGAAAATAGCCCCGGTAATGCACCCGCACCTGATCGGCCCAGCGGATCGAGCCGCCTGCACCGGGTTCGATGATCTGATAATACAGGCCCGAAGAGGTAGATTGGATGTCCAGCATATTGTCAATGGCGTAATTGATAATGTCGTTGCGTTCCCGCTGCCATTGCGTTTGCGGCTCCGCAACAAGATCGACGGAAAGGCGCATGACCAACTCATCTTCGTTGACAGCCAGTTTTTCGGGTTCAACTGGCATTTTTTCTTCGGGTTTAGACTGTTTACAGGCCACAGCAAGGCATATCAAGAGCACCAGAACAGATAGATTTTTCATCAATTTGTTATTTTTCAGATCATCTAAAATAGTAATCTTTCCGATAATAACAGGCTATTGGCGGGATCCAATATTTGCGCCGCCACTACAATATCGTCCTTCTAAAAGGGTTTTTGCTATATTTGCTTTTCCTAATCAAAAATTCTAAAATCACCATTGTTAATTTTTGGTAGCTACAAATTGAAATCTTTGTGTTTTAATGAGTTGACAATCAAATAATTAACTATCGGAAAAAAGAGAGAGCTCGACAGCTATGATACAACAACTCACACCAGGGCTTATTGTGGGCATCATTCTTGGCTATTTTCTGCTGCTCATAGTTATTTCTTATTTCACAGGTAAGGATTCCAGCAACGAAAGTTTTTTTCTGGCAGGCAGGCGTTCGCCCTGGTTTGTAGTAGCTTTTGGAATGATCGGAGCCTCGCTCTCGGGTGTGACGTTTATCTCGATTCCGGGTGCGGTGGGCGCCGGCGGTGAAAACCAAGCGTTTGCGTATATGCAAATTGTTTTTGGCTACCTGCTGGGATATGCGGTTATTGCGTTGGTATTGTTGCCTTTATATTATAAGCTTAATCTTACTTCAATTTACACCTATCTGGAAAAACGGCTTGGCTTTTATTCTTATAAAATGGGTGCGGCTTATTTTCTCCTGTCCCGGGCGATTGGTTCATCCTTCCGTTTGTTTCTGGTGGCCATTGTGATGCAGCGATTTGTGATGGACTACTACGGCATTCCTTTCTGGCTGACTGTGTTTGTTACTATTTTGCTGATATGGGTTTATACATACCGGGGAGGTATCAAAACGGTGGTTTATACCGATACACTGCAAACTTTTTGCATGGTGACAGCTGTAATACTAACTATCGTTGTTATTGCCCAAGTACTGGAAACGGACATTTGGGGGCTAACCGCAATGATCCGGAATAGTGAATACTCTCAAATGTTTTTCCTCAAAGGTGGCTGGAACGACCCCAATAATTTTTTCAAACAGTTTTTCAGCGGAGCGCTTATTACGATTGTGATGACGGGTCTGGATCAGGATATGATGCAGAAAAACCTGACCTGCCGCAGTTTGCGCGATGCTCAGAAAAATATGTTCACTTTCAGCATCATTCTGGTGTTTGTCAATTTGTTATTTTTGGCGCTGGGTGCTTTGCTATATATTTATGCCGCCAATGTTGGGCTGGAATTGCCACAGCGTTCCGACCAATTGTTTCCGACGATTGCGCTCCAGCATCTGCCGCCTCTTGCCGGCATTTTGTTTGTCCTGGGCTTGATCGCGGCTGCCTACTCCAGCGCAGATTCAACACTTACCGCGCTAACTACCTCTTTTTCAGTGGATTTCCTAAATTTGTATAATAAAGACTGGACCGAAGAAAGAAAAAAACGCACCCGGACAATTGTGCATATCAGCATGTCCTTTTTACTGTTTTTTATCGTGCTGTTTTTTGCAGCATTAGATAATAATGCTATTATTAATCAGCTGTTTAAGGCAGCGGGTTATACCTATGGCCCTCTACTGGGCTTGTTTGCATTTGGTGTGTTGACTAAGAGAAAAGTCCGCGATAATTGGGTGATCATTGCCATTTGCGTGGCTTCTCCGATTGTATCTTATTTACTGGATATATTTTCGGCGAAGCTGTTTTTTGGTTTTCAATTTGGCTTTTTGATCCTGGCGGTGAATGGATTATTAACCTTTTTGGGCTTATGGGCTGTTTCTTATGAAAATCCGGAGACCGAAGAAACGCTTGATTCTCAGTCTTTGAACTAGCGTATTGAGAAAAAATTTATACCTTCGCGTCCGATTTCAAAAAATTAAAGTTGTAATGTCTAAAATACAAGCAGCAATTACCGGGGTACAAGGCTACGTTCCTGAGTATGTGTTGACCAACAAAGAGCTGGAAACAATGGTGGATACCACGGATGAGTGGATCACCACGCGCACCGGCATTAAAGAACGTCATATTTTAAAAGGAGAAGGCAAGGGAACTTCTGTGTTGGGCATCGAAGCTGTAAAAGGCTTGCTGGAAAAAACAAATACTGATCCTCTTGATATCGAGCTTGTTATCTTCGCAACAGTGACACCGGATACGGTGTTTCCGGATACGGCCAATGCCGTTTCAAATGCGCTGGGTATGAAAAATGCTTTTGGCTTTGACATCAATGCGGCTTGCTCGGGGTTTCTGTATGCGCTTACGACCGGTGCAAAATTCATAGAATCAGGCACTTATAAAAAAGTGATCGTGATAGGCGCCGATAAAATGTCTTCTATCATTGATTATACTGACCGTACGACCTGCGTGATCTTTGGCGACGGCGGCGGCGCGGTACTATTGGAACCCAATACTGAAGGATTGGGGATCATTGATTCCTTGCACAAAAGTGATGGCTCTGGGCGAGCGTATTTGCACCAGAAAGCAGGTGGTTCGGCACGTCCGGCGTCTATTGAAACGGTGACCAACCGCGAGCATTTTGTGTTTCAGAACGGCAAACCGGTTTTCAAAGCTGCTGTTTCAGGCATGTCGGATGTGGTATCCAAAGTGATGGAACGCAATGGCTTGACCAATGACACGCTGGATTGGCTGATTCCGCATCAGGCCAATACTCGCATCATCGAATCGGTGGCGAGTGCACTGAAATTCCCGATGGAAAAAGTGACCGTAAATATCCATAAATATGGTAACACGACGGCTGGAACCCTTCCGCTGTGCATGTGGGAGTGGGAAAATACTTTTAAAAAAGGCGATAATATCATGCTTACTGCATTTGGTGGAGGCTTCACCTGGGGCGCTACCTATTTGAAGTGGGCATATTGAAAGTTCAAGAGTTTGAAAGTTCAAGAGTTTGAAAGTTCAAGAGTTTGAAAG
>CAZGAU010000013.1:4090-8348 GCA_964523725.1 uncultured Saprospiraceae bacterium | reverse complement strand
AGTTCAAGAGTTTGAAAGTTCAAGAGTTTGAAAGTTCAAGAGTTTGAAAGTTCAAGAGTTTGAAAGTTCAATGATTTAAGGGTTTAAAGTAGTTTGTGACCATTGAATCTTGAACAGATGACTTTTGAACTGTATTTCCTATCTTTGCAGCACAATTTTTGAATCTAATAAACTTGACCAAATAATGGCAGATACTTCAGATATCCGTAAAGGTTTGTGCATCGAATTTAACAATAGTATTTACGCCGTTGTTGAATTTCAGCACGTAAAACCCGGTAAAGGCGCGGCCTTTGTTCGAACAAAACTCAAAAATGTACTGGACGGACGCGTGCTCGAAAATACTTTCCCATCCGGACATAAACTGGATGTGGTGCGTGTAGAACGCCGAAAATTTCAATATCTTTATCCGGATGACACCGGTTATCATTTCATGAACCAGGAAACCTTTGAACAGGTTGCGATTTCAGGAGATATGATCGAGCGCCCCGAACTGCTCAAGGAAGGGATGGAAGTCGAAATCCTGTTTCATGCGGAAAAAGAAATTCCACTTACACTTGAAATGCCACAACATATTGTACTGGCGATTACCTATACCGAGCCCGGAGTAAAAGGTGATACCGCCACTAACACCTTTAAACCTGCGACCGTAGAAACCGGCGCTGAAGTAAAAGTTCCTTTGTTTATAAATGAAGGCGACCTTATTAAAATTGATACCAGCACCGGCGCTTATATGGAGCGCGTAAAACAATAAGATATGACGTTCAAGGAAATCCAGGAGCTTATCAAACTTGTCGGGAAATCTGATCTTGCCGAATTCAAGATGAAAGACGGCGAGTTTGAGCTATCATTGCGCACTAAGTTTTATGGTGCAAACAAACAAGTTATTCAGTCTGTGCCTGCAACGCATGGAATGGTTCCCGCACCTCCCGTAGCGCAGCATGCCGCACCTGCACCAACCGCCGCGCCACAACAACCTAAAGCAGAACAGGAAACCAAAAAAGCGGAAGCAGAATCGGCTCCGAAGGGTGACAAAAAATACCTCGAGATCAAATCTCCAATCGTGGGAACATTCTACCGTTCGCCGTCGCCCGAGAAGGGCCCCTACGCAAAAGTAGGTGATACTGTAAAACAAGGTGATGTGGTTTGTATCGTTGAGGCGATGAAGCTGTTCAACGAAATCGAATCGGATGTAACCGGTACGATTGTCAAGGTGGTCGTAGAAGATGCACAGCCGGTAGAATACGACCAGGTCCTGTTCCTGGTGGATCCAAGCTAAGAATTGTGAGTTGATGATTGCAAATTGTTGTTTTTTATCAGCGATAAGCAGTTGACAATAAACAATTTATAACTTCAATCGAAGAAAATGTTCAGCAAAATATTAATAGCAAACCGCGGCGAAATTGCGCTGCGAATTATTCGTACTTGCCGGGAAATGGGCATCAAAACGGTGGCGGTTTATTCCACTGCTGACCGCGAAAGCCTGCACGTGCGCTTTGCCGACGAGGCTGTTTGTATCGGTCCGCCCGCTTCCTCCGAATCTTACCTGAGCATCCCGCGTATCATGGCGGCTGTGGAGATCACCAATGCCGATGCGATCCATCCGGGTTATGGCTTTCTGGCTGAAAATGCTGATTTTGCAGAGGTTTGTTTGGAATACGGCATTAAATTTATCGGTCCTACCCCGACTCAGATTCGCAAAATGGGCGATAAAATTACCGCCAAGGAAACCATGGTCAAAGCCGGCGTGCCGGTGGTGCCTGGTTCCGATGGTCTGGTGAAAGACCTCAAGCACGGTTATAAAGTTGCCAAAGAAGTGGGTTATCCGGTGATGATCAAGGCGACTGCCGGTGGTGGTGGCAAGGGTATGCGCATTGTTTGGGAAGAAAAGGAATTTGAAAATGCCTGGACCAAAGCGCGTCAGGAAGCAAAGGCTGCTTTCGGCAATGACGGTGTGTATATCGAAAAATTTGTAGAAGAACCGCGCCACATCGAGTTTCAAATCGTTGGCGATCAATACGGTAAAGTCATTCACCTCTCCGAGCGCGACTGCTCGATTCAGCGTCGTCACCAAAAACTGGTGGAAGAATCGCCTTCGCCGTTTATGACGGATGAACTGCGCCAGAAAATGGGCGACGCAGCCATTAAAGCGGGTGAAGCCATCAATTATGAAGGTGTTGGTACCATTGAATTCCTGGTGGATAAGTACCGCAACTTCTACTTCATGGAGATGAATACCCGTATCCAGGTGGAGCACCCGGTAACAGAGGAAGTAATTGATTATGACCTGATTAAGGAGCAAATTAAAATTGCCGCCGGCGAAAAACTGAGCGGTTCCAATTATTTCCCGGAGGTACATGCCATGGAATGCCGCATCAATGCTGAGGATCCCTTTAATAACTTCCGGCCAAGTCCTGGGAAAATTATTTCCTTACATACTTCCAAAGGGCATGGCGTGCGCGTCGATACGCATGTGTACGCGGGCTACGTGGTGCCGCCGTATTACGATTCGATGATCGCTAAACTGATCTGCCGTGCGCGTACCCGCGAGGAGTGCATCAAGAAAATGGAGCGTGCGCTGGACGAATTCATCGTGGAAGGCGTGAAAACCACCATTCCTTTCCATCAGCGACTGATGAAAGACGAGAATTTCCGCGCCGGTAACTTCCATACCGGGTTTTTGAATGATTTTAATCTGAAGGAAGAATAATTCATTGATCATTGGTGATCGACCATTGACCTTTTTCTAAAAAAAATAACCAGATTCCTGTTTCATTGGTTAATGGTAAATAGCAAATGCTCAATGTAATATGAAAAGTTTCTGGCGATTACTGGGATACATTCGGCACTACAAAACCAACGTAGTATTGAATGTACTGAGCAACATCCTTACCGCGCTCTTCACCGTCATCAGTGCGCCGCTGCTGATTCCATTTATCAATATTTTATTTGGCAAAACCGAGCTGGTTACCGAAAGACCGGCGTCCTGGTTCGACAATGTGGAATACACCGCCAATTATCTCACCAGTCAGATCATCTTAGAATACGGGCGGGAACAAGCGCTGATTTATATTTGCGGAGCTATCGTTTCGGTGTTCTTTTTCAAAAACCTCTTCCATTACTTGTCCCTGTTTTTTATGGCGCCGGTGCGCAATGGCATCATCCGTGATCTACGTAAACAATTGTTTGACAAGATGTTGCACCTGCACCTGGGCTACTTTAGCGAAGAACGCAAGGGGGATCTGATGTCGCGCATCACTTCCGACGTGCAGGAGGTAGAATGGAGCATTCTCAATGTGCTGGAAGCCATTTTCCGGGAGCCGCTGATCGTGATCGGATCGCTGATTTTTATGGTGTACCTGAGTCCGTCGCTCACGGTTTTTGTGTTTATTCTCATCGTTTTTACAGCAATTGTCATCGGCGGCATCGGGCGCACGCTGCGCAAATCCTCGCATATTGTACAGGAAAAACTGGGCACACTGGTTAGCATTATTGAGGAAACTCTTGGCGGATTGAGAATTATCAAGGGCTTCAACGCCGAACCTTATCAGGAAGATAAATTTCAAAAAGAAAACAACGAGTATCGCCGTATCCTGACCAAAGTGCTGTGGCGACGCGATCTGGCTTCGCCTTTGTCCGAATTTATGGGCATCGGCGTGGTGGCGGTTTTGCTGTGGTACGGCTCGCGGCTGGTTTTCACCGGGCAGCTTCAGGCGGCTACTTTTCTGACATTTATTTATGTTTTTTATAATGTAATTCAACCTTCGAAGCAGTTTACGCGGGCTTTGTACAATGTGCAAAAAGGCGTAGCCGCCATGTTCCGGGTGGAAAAAATCCTGGATGCGGAGAATAAAATTACGGAAAAGCCTGGAGCAAAATCAATTCACACTTTCGCTGATTCGATCGAATACCGGAATGTGTCGTTCATGTATAAACCTGAAGAGGGTAAGGTATTGAAAGACATCAACTTACATATTTCAAAAGGGAAGGTCATTGCTTTGGTCGGTGCATCCGGCGCAGGAAAATCTACGCTGGTGGACTTGCTGCCTCGCTTTTTTGATGTGCAGGAAGGCGGCATTTTTATTGATGGTGTGGACATTCGGGATTACAAACTGCACGATTTGCGCGCCTTGATGGGCATTGTGTCGCAGGAGGCGATCCTGTTTAATGATACAATTTATAATAACATTGTTTTTGGGATGGAAAATGTTACCGAAGCAGATGTGATTCAGGCAGCGAAAATTGCCAATGCGCATGATTT
>CAZGAU010000013.1:0-3990 GCA_964523725.1 uncultured Saprospiraceae bacterium | reverse complement strand
CAGAAACTCGTGGAATTGCAGGCGTTTTAGAAAAATTTGTGTGGCACACTGCCAAAGTGCGGCAAACCATTTCTCACCGTTTGCCTCTTTACAGCGAAAAGGCTAACTTTACAGCACAGTCCCTAAAACGCAATTGTCAAAGGCATGAAACATCTTTTACTCTTGGCGCTGCTTTGGAGCACGACCCCGGTTTTTGCTCAAATTACCATTACCAATCAAAGTTTCCCGACCGTGGGCGACACGCTGCGCCTGGCTATTGACAATCTTCCTTCCAATATCCCGATTACGCCTGGGGGCGCCGATTTGCGCTGGGATTTTACAAGTTTGCAATCACCGTTTACAAGACAAATTGTGGTGCGACCGACTTCCGAGAGCCAGCACTTGGAGCGATTTCCGGGAGCGAATCAATTCACGCCTTTGAGCAATGAAAGCGAAGCTTATTATAAAAAAAACAACGGTTCCTATCAAATGCTCGGTTTGTACGGTGAAGACCCCTTCAATTTCGGGATCAGAGTGGCTACCCGTTTCAATCCGCCGATTATAGAACGCCGCGCTCCAATGAAATATCACGATGAAAATCGCTCGGAGTCGGCATTTACCTTTGCTTTTTCAGCGGATGATCTGCCGGACGCGATTCTGGATCAATTGCCGATCACGCCCGATTCCATTCGCGTTCGCATTAAAACTGAGCGATTTGATAAAGTAGATGCATGGGGTAAGCTTACCATTCCCGGGGATATTTACAATGTACTCCGTGAAAAACGTACCGAGATACGCGAGGCGCGCCTGGATGCAAAAATCGGTTTTTTTGGCTGGCAAGATATCACCGATCTGATTCCTAATTCGGATATGGTGGGCATAGATACGACCGTTTCTTACCATTTTTTTAGCAATGAAGTCAAAGAGCCTATCGCAGTAGTGACCCTGGATAAGCAGGAAGCCAAAGCCATTCGGGTAGAATACAAAGCCAATGATTTGGTGACCGATGTGCAAAATGTGCAGTCGCTAAAGCCCGGCGTGTATGCCTTTCCCAATCCGGCGATCGTAAACGTGCGGTTCGAATTTTCCAACCTCAATCCCGGGAATTACAAGCTCACGATTTTCAGCATTATTGGTACAGAAGTCTGGAGTCAACGTTATTACGTTAATGGGCACCGCATTGAGAAAGTGGATATTTCCAGCTTGCGCAAGGGCACCTACTTGTACAGCTTACAGGACGAACGGGGCAAAACGATTACGACAAAGCGTTTGGTCGTGGTGAGACCTTAATTTGTCGTTAAAACCGCAATGTTGAGGTTAAAAACCGTTAAAAGCATGGGGGAATGAGGGAAAAGAATGCATCCTACAGGAGAATTTCATTTCCTTAACAGAAAAATGTAAGATGATGAAAAATAGCATTCTAATCCCCTTGTTATGTTTGATCTTTGCCACTAGCCTGACGGCGCAACGCGAAGAAACCCTGTTCGGCAGAAACGGTTTTGATTTCACCGGCATCTGGGGCTCGGCTACTTATAATTACTCCTTTTTTGATGAAGATTATGTGTACAATCGCGGTGGTAATATAGGGCTGGAATTTGGCAATAGCCTGACCGTTGGCTACGGCTGGTCTCGCTTCAAAGAAGAGGCCAATCCCCAGGATTTGCGCGGCTTTCGGATGCGCTACAATGGCTTGATGATCGGGCTGACCCCCAATTCCTACAAAGCGATCCACCCAAGGCTCACGATGCTGCTTGGCGGTGGCAAAGTCTTCCTCGAGGATAGCCGCAATACCGATAAGGTTTTTGTCTTTCAACCCTCAGCGGGACTGGAAATCAATGTGTTCCAATGGTTTCGGCTCGGACTGGAAGGCGGGTATCGCATTGTAGCCAATGAAAATATAGCCGGACTTACAGCCCAGGATCTTTCCGCGCCTTTTGCTCAGGTTGATCTGCGCTTTGGTTTTTCCTGGGATAGGTAATTTGGGGTAGTTGTTATTGGTTATTTGGGGTTCAGGTTTTCCAAATAACCAATAACCACTAACAACAATATCAAAACTCGGCGACCAACTGTTTGATCAACGCCTGGTCTTCCTCCAGATCATATCCAAAGCCATTGACTACTGCGTAGCCGACTTTTCCATTTTTTTGCAAAGTGAAGGAAGGATTGCCGTAAATGTAAATGGAGTTACTCGGAGATTTATTCGATGCGATCAGATTCACCGGGAATACATTTTTACTTCTGGGCAATTCGCGCAAACGTACTTCGGTGTAGCCTTGAGATAGAATTTTAACAATATCCATCTTTTTTAAAGCTGTAATATTTTGAATTACAGTTGGATATACTTTTCCAGGTATGGCGCGATAACCCTTGGCATTAATTTCGTTATACCCGAAGAAAACCGACATATCTCCGAATTCCGACATGGAAGCCTTGTAATAATAGTCGCGGTTGCCGTTGTAACTCACTTCATCCCGGCGAAATCCCATGTCCATAGTGTACCAATTTCCTTCTTTTTGCACTTCCGCCTCCCGGACAATCAGATCGAAAAAGCTGCTGCTCTCATTGAAAGGTAATTGCTGATAAGCTGTTATGTCTGCCTGATCGTGGGCGCGGGAAGCAATCGCGTCAAAAGCGGACAGCAGCGCCACGTAGTTGAGTTTGCGGATGTATTGTTTATCAGGGTCGCCGTCCAGGCCGCCGCATTCGATCAGAATAGTACTGGTACCCCATTTCTGGATATTATCACCAAAAGCCCGGGGTTCGAAGTCATCGTTGTATTTGGCGATTTTGCCGGGGACATATTGCTGTAAAATACCATTCATAATACCTATCATTTTCATGGCATTACCGCGTACGTCGTTGATTTCTTTTTCATAATTATAAGCCGGCGCCAGGAAAGAAATGGTGGCTGTTTTTGGATTCAAACCGGCGCTGTAATAACGACTTTGATCGTGCAAATTAAAACCCCAATCCGCATCCAGTTCATCGCGCACTTTTTTAAGAATTTGAGACTCAGGGCATTGCAGACGAATCGCATCCCGGTTCAAGTCGATTCCAATGGCATTGCGGCGCACAAAGCGATCGGCGCCATCGGGATTGAGCATCGGAATAAAGGTAATGGTCAGCTCTCGCTGTAATTTTTGACGCAAGTCATCAAATCCATCCCCGCTGCGGCTGAAAAAATTGAAGATATCCATGATCGCCATCGTCGCGGTGGATTCGTCGCCGTGCATCTGACTCCAAAGCAGTACCTGCGTGGGTCCGGCGCCAATGCTCACCCGGTAGATTGCGCGCCCTTCGATGGATTTGCCTGCCTGGCTTACCTTGAACGGCGCCTTTAAACGCTGGATCAGCGGCACGATATCACTATGCTTGAAACGCCTGGTTTTGATGGTTTTTTCGAGATACTTCTCGTACGTATCGTAAAGTTTTTGATAAGGAATATCGGGAGGAATTGTGTTTTTAAAAGTCGTGCTATTGCCGGAATTACTTTGAGCTTGCGAAGGTGTGACGGCATTTTCGCAATTTACAAACAACAGCAGCGCTGCAAGTGCGAGTAGGGTACGCATAGTTTCGGGAATTTTTGGTAATGTTAAGGAATTTTCCGCAAGTGAAAAAGGTGACCGGCATTTTGTAATATCAAAACGCAGGGAATTAAAGGTCTATTACATGACCAAAGCGCTCATTGAACCCCGCAATGCCCTGCAAGCCGCCGGTGTGTACCGCGACGATGCTGCTGCCGGGCGGAAAAAAATTTTTGCGAATGAGATCGAACAAGCCGAAAAATAGTTTGCCGGTGTAAACCGGGTCGAGTGGAATGCCGTACCTGGCTTTGAATTGATTGATAAATTCGAGTAATTCCGGCGTGAATTTTGCATAACCGCCGCAGTGATAATTGGTCTGAATTTGCCAATTGGAATAGATTTTTCCTGATGTTTCCAGGAGTTGGCTCACCTCTTGTTTCAAAAAATCACCTTTCAAAACTGAAATACCAAGGACGCGGCTTCTACC
>CAZGAU010000012.1:47362-55346 GCA_964523725.1 uncultured Saprospiraceae bacterium | reverse complement strand
AAATCCTGCTTTTAACAAAACTGTAACAATCTCTCGCGGTTCTGATGAGTAAAATAAAGTATTATTGCATTTTGGTTGAAAAGTCAATAGGTTGATAGGTCGAATCTTTTATACTCCAATTCCCATCAATCTATCAACTTATCAGCCTATCAACTGAATAGAAATGGCGAATTTGACTTTCCAATACCCGATCTGGTTTGTGTTGCTGTGCGTACTGCTGGGTGCAGCCTACGCGCTGGTGCTGTATTTCCGGGACAAAACTTTTCACGAACAATCCGAACGACTCAACTGGATATTGGGCGCAGTGCGCTTTATCACCGTGACCTTGCTGAGTTTATTATTGCTTTCACCGTTGTTAAAGTCTGTAATTACCGAGAGTAAAAAACCGGTGATCATTCTCGCCCAAGATCAATCCGAATCCATCGGTGCGGAAATGAACGATCAGGCGCGAGCAACTACTTATCGGCAGTCTTTTGAAAACCTGGCGCAAGAACTGGCGCGCGATTATGAAGTACAGCAATATTCTTTTGGCAGCGAAGTGCGCGAAGGCGTGGATTTTTCCTTCCACGACAAAGTGACGAACATCTCCAAACTGATGACCAACGTCTATGATCTGTACAGCAACCAGAACCTGGGCGCGATCATCCTCGCCACCGATGGCATTTATAATGAAGGCAGCAATCCGCTTTACCTGAATACACAGCTCACGGCGCCAATCTATACCGTGGCATTGGGCGATACGACCGTGAAAAAAGACATTGTACTCAAGCGGGTTTTTTATAACAAAATTGCCTATCTCGGAGATAAATTCACCGTACAGGTGGACATTTCCGCGCAAAACAACGCCGGCGTTAATACCAATCTTAGTGTTTATAAGGTAGAAGGTAATAACAACCGCAGGTTGCAGCAATTGCCAATCAGCATTGACCGGAATGACTTTTTTACTACCCGTGAAATTGTGCTGGATGCCAATCAAAGCGGTGTACAACGCTTCCGCGTAGTAGTAGAACCCGTATCTGGAGAAGCCAGCAATGCCAATAACAGCAAGGATATTTTTGTCGATGTGCTCGATGCGCGTCAGAAAATTCTGATCGTGGCTAATTCGCCGCATCCCGATGTGACCGCGCTTCGCCAGTCGATTAATGCCAATAAAAATTATCAGGTGGAACTGGCTTATGCCAATGATATTCAGGTCAATGTCGCTGATTTTGATTTTGTGATTTTGCACCAGTTACCCAGTAGAATCAATAATATTTCTGGAGTTTTGAATACCCTTAGGAATCAGCGCATTCCACGTCTGTTTATCGCCGGGATGCAGACCAATTTTTCACAACTCAATCAGGTACAATCCCTGATGACGATTCAAGCCAATGGCAATAGCTCCAACGATGTACAGGCGCGACCGGTACCGGGCTTTAATAATTTTACTCTGAGCGAGGAATTGCTGCAGGATTTGCCCAATTTCCCGCCGCTGACTTCACCGTTCGGAGAGTTTCAGGCAGCGCCCGATGCCGCAGTTTTGCTCACACAGCGCATCGGAAAAGTGGATACCAAATTCCCGCTGCTGGCGCTGGGCGAAGAAGCGGGCGTAAAAGTAGGTGTGCTGGCCGGTGAAGGCATTTGGAAATGGCGTCTGTTTGATTTTTTGCAAAACCAGAACCACGAAATCTTTGACGAATTGCTCGGAAAATCCGTGCAGTTTCTGAGTTTAAAAGAAGATAAACGTAAATTCCGGGTAACGCCGGTCAAGAATATTTTCAACGAAAACGAGCAAGTGCTCTTCGACGCGGAATTGTACAATGATAATTACGAGCTGATCAACGATCCCGATGCCAGAATCATCATCACCAACAGCGATGGCAAGGACTTTGACTTTACTTTTAATAAATCCGGACGTGCTTATACTTTAAATGCCGGGATTTTCCCGGTGGGCAATTACACTTTCCGGGCGGCGGTGACCAATGCCGGGCAGAACCTCACGGCTACCGGGCAGTTCAGCGTACAACCCGTTCAACTGGAATTATTCGAAACCACGGCCAACCACAACCTGCTGCGCCTGCTCAGCGAGCAATATGGAGGCGCAATGGTGTATCCAAACAACATAGAACAAATCACTGAACTTATCAAAAATAAGGGGACGGTAAAACCGGTCATTTACGAAACCGCCAAAACCCGCGCAGTCATTAACCTGAAGTGGATTTTCTTCCTCTTACTGTTTTTGCTAACAGGAGAATGGTTCTTGCGGCGCTATTTTGGAGCGTATTGAAATGGGAAGTCGGAATTCGGAAAATTCCCACTTTCGAATTCCCACTTCCGACTTCCTCACAGCGTCTTCACAAAGCGATCTGCCGACGCCGGATTCGTGGCCAGTGGAATATTATACACATCACAAA
Source organism: uncultured Saprospiraceae bacterium (assembly GCA_964523725.1). GTDB lineage: Bacteria > Bacteroidota > Bacteroidia > Chitinophagales > Saprospiraceae > JADJNW01. Next base: position 52,953 of record CAZGAU010000012.1, on the reverse strand, counting down.
GACGCATCAACATTTGTACATCCGGTTCGTGCGGGTGCTTGCCCAGGGGGTCTCTGAAGAAAATTACCATATCTACCTTACCTTCTACGATCATGCCGGCAATTTGCGCGTCTCCGCCTACCGGGCCACTCGACATTTTGCGAACTTCCAAGCCTGCTTTTTCCAGGTGTGAACCCGTGGTACCGGTGGCTACCAGATCAATATTCTTACTTTCAAACAAAGCAAAATGATCTTTAATAAACGCGACCATTTCGGCTTTCTTTCCATCGTGGGCTATAATTGCAATTGTCATAGATTTTTGTTATTTGGTGGTCTAGTGATCTCTCTTCTGGCGTCTCTCTTCTTGTTAATAAGGCAAAAAAAGAAAATCACTTCAAATAACAGATCACAAATAACCTTTTTTCTTAAAGAAATGTGAAAAGCGATTGACCTTACAGGATAACCGTTTGAAAAACCGTACTTTCGTTACACAATTCACACCTGAATTTTTAACAAAACCAAGTTACGATGAAAAATGTACTTTTTAACATCTGCGCACTTGCTTTAATGGCATTGCTTGCTACCAATGTGCAGGCGCAAGACAAAAAACCAGCACCAAGTCCGGCAAGCAAATTGACGCAAATGGTCGGTTTGACTGAAATCACTGTAGAATACTCCCGCCCGAGTGTGAAAGATCGCACCATCTTTGGCACTAAGGAGGCAGGCGCTTTACAGCCCTATGGTCAAGTTTGGAGAACCGGCGCTAATGCTGCCAATAAGTTCACCTTCAGCACGGATGTAACTATCAACGGTACCAAGCTTCCGGCAGGTTCTTACACCATAACCACCGTGCCAGGTGAAAAGGAGTGGAAAGTAAACTTTTATAAGTATGATGGCACCAACTCCAACGCCTACGCCAGCAAAAAAGCAGATGCCAGCCTCACGGTTGCACCATTCAACCTGGGCGAGGATATTATGGTGGAAACCTTCCTGATTGATATTGCCAATATCAGAGATACCACCGCTACCATTGACTTGGTTTGGGAGCATACCTATGTTGCTATTCCTTTCGAAGTGCCAAAGACCTGGTAACACTTAAAGAATTTATTTGGAAACCGTCGGCGTATTCTACATTGGCGGTTTTCGAATTTTTGGTAAAGAAGCCACTCTATTGCAACTTTCACCTGAAAAAGTAATATCTTAAGAAAATGTGAAATCTGCGCTACCTGTACTCAACCTGCATTGAAAAAACTTATTTTCGCGGCAATATTCATACCTATCATTATAAACAAAACCAAGTAACAATGAAAAACGTATTTTTTAACATTTGTGCGATCGCTATCGTAGCATTGCTTACCATTGATGCCAATGCTCAGATTCGCACGCCGTCGCCTAGCCCGAGCAGTAAACTGACCCAAACAGTCGGTTTGACCGAAGTTACGGTGGAGTATTCTCGCCCAAGCGTGAAGGGACGTACCGTCTTCGCTGAAAAAGGCTTGCAGCCCTACGGCGAGTGGTGGCGCGTAGGTGCTAACCAGGCTACCAAAATCACTTTCAGTGAAGATGTGAAAGTAGATGGAAAAGACCTCAAAGCAGGTGCTTATGCTATTTTGGCGAAACCAGGCGCCAGCGAGTGGACGGTTAATTTCTACAAGTACGAAACCAGTAACTGGGAAGCTTATACCGAAAAAGATCCGGCAGCTTCTTTGTCTATCAAGCCGGCCAAACTGAACGACATGGTCGAAACGTTCGACATCGACGTGAATAACATCACCAACAGCGATGCTACCATTGATCTGAGATGGGAAAAGACCAAAATAAGCATTCCTTTGCAAGTAATGACCGATAAACAAACCATGGCTTCTATCGAGCGCACCATGGCAGGTCCCTCCGGCAATGACTACTACGCTGCGGCCAGTTATTTGCTGTCAGAAAAGAAAGATTTGCCGAAAGCATTGGAATGGGTACAAAAAGCCAACTCCATGGGCGAGCCACGTTTCTGGATGGTTCGTACCGAGGCGCTGATCCTGGCGGAACTGGGCAAAACCAAAGAAGCGATTGCTGCTGCGGAAAAGTCTAAAAAACTGGCTCAGGAAGCTGGCAACGCACAGTACGTAAGCATGAACGAAGAGTCCATCAAGGAATGGAGCAAGAAGAAGTAATAAAAAGATGTGCCGCACTTCCAAAGTGTGGCACATTTACTTTTACATCGATGCGACATTGTTTTTCTTCGTACCCAAATTCATCTCAAAGCCCCAATCGCCCAACTCCTGCTCCCTGCCGCGCAAAGCGCCCAATAGCAAATCGCGGATAGAAATCACCGGCTCACCTTGGAATTTTGCGATTTGTCGGTACCCGGCGCCAGATTGTACGCCTGTGTAGCCGTTTCCTTATCGCGGTTGATTCTGCGGACTTCCTCCTTTTTCATTTCCACATTGTGCAGTTTTTGATCAAATATGATACAATCCAGTACGTTCAATGGGCTACTCGCTCCATTCTGCTGGTGTTTTGCAGAAGGCGTTTGGCGAGCGCGATCAACTCATCTGGCTTGCCTGGAATAATAACCTGTGCTGCACCATTTGCAGCGTTGACTTTGTAGCCCCCAGTCGCTGAGTGATTTAGGCTTTTCGCGATGAATAACCAGAAAAATGTCGCGGGCGGCAGTTACATAATAGCTCACGGTGCCTTCCATGTAGGAATTTAAACAGAATATTTGCCCAAAACCAGGTTGCGTTCTTCGATCAGTTTCTCTTTCAGCCGATCATAATCCTCGAGGCGATTGTACCCGGTACGAGCTATGGTCAGCTTATGCGCGGTAAGGGATCATCGGGGAGGATGGAAGGTATGATGCTGGCGCCGCCGTCTTGGAAGTGTTTCTGTAGAATCTTGTCGGCTAGGGCTATCAACTTTTCGAACCACTATAGAGAATTTTTTACGAGGCATAGGTTGTGAAAACTTGCTTTAAACATGAAACCATTCTATGATCGTTTAAATATAAAAAAGAATTAATTTATAACTCAGCGCTAATTACAGGACCAAACTTAAAAAAGCTAATTTGACCTTGAAAAACGGGCTGAAATTGCCCTGAATTTTATCGGGTTTACTTGAAAAACGACTGAAATAAGGCATTCAAATTATAGAAAAAATTTTTTGTCCTGTACATAAAGTTGTTATAAAAAAGGGAGATTGTTATTTATAAATAGTCGGACAGTTTTGAAGTCAACCGTCGAAACCACAATCAATCTGACAATCAACTTCTTATAAAATATTTTATTTGAACTTTAAATTGTCTCTTTACTTACGACATGATAAAAATACATAAAGTTAGGTTATAACATAAGCTACTTATTACATAGCAATAAAAAATAAAAAAAGGTGACAACTTCTATCAAGCCGTCACCTCCCCTCTATCTTTCTCAAAGTCATCAGGTCACTTAATCTCCGCCACCACCTTCCCGCAGGTCAGCATCTCGTCGCCGTAGTACGGGTTGCGGATTTCCTCCTGCATACTGAGCCAGTAGCCCCCCTGATTGCTGTTGGCCATCGGACAAAATTGAACGAACACTGGCGTTTCCAACGGTCCGAAGACTTTCATCAGGTTGGACATCATCACCGAAAGCGGGGTGAAGTGCTTGCGCATGGCTGTCAGGTCACCGGATTTAGCGATTTTATTGGCGTAATCATTCAGTTTTGGCGATACCCCCATCCAATAGTCATGCGCTTCTTCTTTGAAAACAGACATCGGCACTTTGTTGATCGCAGTAGCCAACTCCGTCGCATGACGTCGCGCGGTATTCGCATCCGAAGCCACGAGTGCGTCCTTCATTTGCAGGTATTGCTCTACGACTTGCTGAACCTGCTGCTTTTCCTGTTTGCCAATCGCAATAGGAGACGTGCGCTTGCTGGGATCATCCTTGGCGCTCATCATGCTTTCCTTGCCCGCCAGTTGCGCCGCCGCGTCAATCGAGAAGGCCCCGTTGGTCACTACAAATTCACCCGCTTTTAAGCCTTGGTCAATCACGTAGCTCTCGCCCAATGCCGGGCCCAACGTAACTTCGCGCAGCATAAAGACCGGCTCCGTCGCTTCGGTGTCCTGCACATACACGATGGAGCGCTTGCCCGTCCACAGCACCGCGGATTTAGGCACGACAATCTGATCGGTTTTGGTGGAAAGATTGGCTTTGACTTCTGCCGTTGCAAACATTTCAGGCTTGAGCTTGCCGTTAGGATTGGACATCTCCACACGTACGCTGGCGGTGCGGGTTTGTGCATTCACCACCGGGTCGATGAAAGAAATTGTGCCACTAAAAGTCTGCCCCGGCAAGGAATTGACGGTGAAATTCAGCCGATCCCCGCGCTTGATCCAAGGCATATCGCTTTCGTACGCATCAAACAGTACCCAGACGCGAGATAAATTTGCTACCGTGTACAAAGGCTCGCCACGCATGAGGTAATCGCCGAGGTTAACCATTTTTTCCAGTACCACACCGCTCACATCCGCACGGAGATCGAAGGTTTCCTGTGGTTTACCGGCCTGTTCAATGGCGTCAACCTGCTCGTCGGTCAACTTCCAGTACTTGAGTTTTTCGCGAGCCGCCTTGTACAAGGCTGGCGTCGTGTTTTTCAACTTCATCGCCTGGAATAGTTCTTCCTGCGCGGTGACTAATTCCGGAGAATAGATTTTGGCAATGATCTGACCTTTTGTCACGGGTTCGCCGGTGAAATTGACCATCAGTCGTTCGATCCGCCCCGGCAGGTGCGCTGATTGGGTAAAAATCTGCCGCTCGTCGGCTGCCACTTTTCCGTTGAGTCGAATGGTTTTGACCACATCGCCACGCTGTACTTCGGTGGTAGCTACCTGCGCCAGGTGCATAGCTGTGGGGCTCATTTTAATGGCATTGGGATCCAGTTCCTCGCCCTGATCTTCTTCCAGCGGAATCAAATCCATACCGCAAATCGGGCAAAGCCCGGGCTCGTTCTGCCGAATCTGTGGGTGCATCGAGCAGGTATAAACCGCACCCGCTTCCGCCGCCTCGTGCTGGTGTGCAGCTTCGCCGGCATTACTTCCACCAAAAATCCATTTACCAAGTAGTAAACCGATGGTTAAAGTTATGATGCCGATTATCATGTATTTGCCTGTGTTTTTCATATTATCATGATTTATTAAATCTTAGATCAATTTCCTGTTTTCAAACTCGTTCTCAACAACTGGGCGTTAATCGCTACCACCACCGTACTCAAACTCATCAGCACCGCGCCTACCGCCGGACTCAGCATAAAATTCGGATACAAAATCCCTGCTGCCAGCGGAATCGCCACCACGTTGTAAGCCGTTGCCCAAACCAAATTCTGCACCATTTTCGAGTAAGTAGCCCGACCAAATAAAATCAGGTTGGCAATATCCTTTGGGTTGCTGTTTACCAAAATGATGTCCGCTGTTTCCGCCGCCACGTCGGTGCCCGAGCCAACTGCGATGCCAATATCTGCCTGCGCCAGTGCCGGAGCGTCGTTCACACCGTCGCCAGTCATTGCTACAAATTCGCCTTTGGATTGTAATTCCTTGATAATATCCTGTTTTTCATGCGGTAATACTTCTGAGTAATAACCATCCA
>CAZGAU010000012.1:36380-47262 GCA_964523725.1 uncultured Saprospiraceae bacterium | reverse complement strand
TTTTGTTCCAGCGAAGCCGCCCATTGCAACAATTGATCTTCACTCGCATCCGAAACACTTTTTACACGGCTTACGCCAAAATCACCTTCGGTCAGGGTGCCGGTTTTATCAAAAATCAAAGCTGTGATTTTCCGGGCATTTTCAAACGCCGTGCGATTGCGAATGAGCAAGCCGTTTTTCGCCGAAATCGCCGTGGAAATCGCCACCACCAACGGAATCGCCAGCCCCAGCGCATGCGGACAAGAGATCACCATCACCGTGACCATCCGCGACAGCGCGAAATTGAAATCCTTGCCCAAAATCAACCAGGCAGTGAGCGTAATCGCGCCAACGCCAACCGCCACAAAGGTCAACCAGCGCGCGGCTTTGTTCGCCAGGTTTTGGGTTTTGGATTTTGCCTGCTGCGCTTCTTGTACCAGATTGACCACTTTGTTCAGATAGCTATCCTCGCCGGTTTTGACTACTTTTACCTTGATCGAATTCTTACCATTGATGGAGCCGCCGATCACTTCGTCGCCTTTGCTTTTTTTTACGGGTTTGCTTTCGCCGGTGAGCATGCTTTCATCCAGATAACTCTCGCCTTCCGCAATCGTGCCATCCACCGGAATTTTTTCATTGGCTTTCACCAACACCAGATCGCCGACTTTCAATTCGCTGACTTCTACGTCTTTCGTGGCGTCTCCTTCTATCAAATGCGCTTCCGAGGGCATCATTTTTACCAGCAATTCCAGCGAACGCGAAGCGCTTGCCACCGATCGCATTTCGATCCAGTGCCCCAGCAACATGACGACGATCAACGTTGCCAATTCCCAGTAAAACGGGCTGCCTTCCACACCAAAGACTACCGCCGTACTATAAGCCCAGGCTACCGTGATAGCTAAAGCGATCAGGGTCATCATGCCCGGGTTTCGATCTTTTAATTCATCTATCAATCCCGTCAGAAATGGCCAACCACCGTAAAAAAAGATGATCGTGGAAATCGCCGCTGTGACGTAATCCATTCCCGGAAACGAGATTGAAAATCCCAGAAATTCCTGGATCATCGGTGAAAATAACAGCACCGGCACCGATAGCACCAGCGAAATCCAGAAGCGCCGCCGGAAATCGACAATCATGGCGCTGTGATCATGGCCGCCGTGGCCATGCCCTTCATGATTTTTATGTTTCTTGTTATTGGTTTTATGGTGTTCGTGATGTTTGTGATGATCGTGATTTTCCATAGCTCATTTTTTTTGATGTAAACCTGACAGGTTTCCAAGCCTGCCAGGTTTTAAAAGGAAGTACTAGCTTTCCTTGACAACCAGATCCATCCCGCATACCGGGCATTTGGTTTTAGGATCGTCGTAGGTTTTTTCGCCTTCGCATTTCATTGGGCAATAATATACCTCGGCAGCTTGCTTGGCTTCAGGCTGCTCGGTGGCTGCATCATGATCGTGACCGGCATGCTCGTCCGTTTTTGCATTTCCGCCACAAGCGGTTACAAAAAACAGTGCCATAGCGAAGAAGCTAAGTGTCAAAGCATTTTTCAAATTTTTCATTAGAATCTGATTTTTAAATAGTTTGAAAATTATTGAATCAAATTTTTAGCAGTTAAAAATTCCAATTGCGCATAAGCGATCAAATAATCCTTGCGCGCGGCTTCGCTCATCAGGCGGTATTGCAACAACATCTGATCGGTGCGAAGCACTTCTTCGAATTCGCTACCAGAATTGGCGTAAGCCGCTACCAGCAAGTCCAAAGCTGTTTTGGTCGCTTCGGTTTGTTTGGCAAATAAATCCAGGCGCTGGCGAGCCTTGCTCAGATTATAATGAGCCTCCGCCCACTGGCTGGCCAGCATATTCGTTACGTTTTGCCTCATCTGCTCTGCGGATTGTTGCATCAAGACCATTTCCTGTTCCATTGCATCATATTTGCCCCGCCAAACAGGCAATCTTACGCCCACCATCGGCATGATCATATCATTGCCGTCGCCGCGCTCGGAGCGAGGCATAATCATATATTGCAAGCCCAGTTCCACCATAGGCAGGCGCTCTTTATTCACTGCTTTTTGCTGCAATTCAGCGGCGCGACGCTCGGCGTCCTGCATAGCAACTTTAGGATTAGCCGATAAGCTATCCATAGCTATCAAATCCCGCAGATCCGGCAGAATTAAAGTATCGGGCACCGCAACCGTTTCATTTTCAGCGCGATTGAGCAAACGGTTCAACATAATTTGCAAGGGCTGACGCCTGTCTTTTAAAAGCTGAAGGTCGGTTTCAAGTTCATTGCGTTCGATTTGCACCCGCACGACATCCACCATCGCGCCTTTACCCGCCTGGAATTGTGCTTGCGCCAACTGCTCGTAACTATCAAAATATTTGAGCTTTTCTTCGGTGATGGCAATGCTTTTTTCCAGTTCATACAGTTCATAATACACCTTCCTGATCTCAAAAAAGAGCATATTGCGAGCGTCGAGCCAAGCCATGAATTTCACCTGTGCCATCGCGGAGGCAGCGTCTTTGCGGGCTTCCAGCGTACCAAACCAGGGAAAAGCCTGAGATAACGACAAGCGCGCCCGATCCAGCGGCACCATTTTATTGACAAAAATTCCGGCAGAAGCCATTGGTTCGGGCAGTGCTCCCACCTGTGGAACTTTCTGCAACGCCGCTTCAAATTCCAGGTATTTTGATTTTAATTCCGGGCTTTGTTCGGAAGCGATTTGTAAATAACCCTGTAATGACTGGGCGTTTATTTTTACAAAAACGCATAATACTAAATAAAAAAGCATCACAGAACGCTTTATCATTATGTCTTTTAAAATAAATTGCTTTTTCATAAAATTTATTTTTTGAAAAACCATCTCACGTCCCTCTACGCACTACATTCTCTCGCCAAATCGCCTGAAATACCGGCACCACAAACATCGTCATCATTTGTATAATCATCCCGCCAAACGTAGGAATCGCCATCGGCACCATAATATCCGCGCCTTTTCCGGTGGAAGTGAGCACGGGTAGTAAAGCAATCACCGTCACAGCAGTGGTCATAATCGCCGGGCGTACGCGCTTTTTTCCGGCCATTACCACCGATTCCCGCACCGCAGGTACCGTTTTTGGGTCTTCCTCTTCAAACACCTGATGAATGTAAGTTCCCATGAGCACGCCGTCGTCGGTAGCGATACCAAACAAAGCAATGAAACCGACCCAGACCGCCACGCTTAGGTTGATCGGGTGTATTTGGAACAAGTCGCGCATATTGACATCGGCGATTGAAAAATCCAGGAACCAGTTCTGTCCGTACAACCAAATCATAATAAAACCGCCCGCAAATGCTACAAATACCCCGGAAAAGTGGATCATTGAAGCGGTAATAGTCTTGAATTGCATATATAATAACAGGAATACTACGAGTAAACTTAGCGGGATTACGATCATCAATCGCTTGGTGGCGCGCACCTGGTTTTCATAATTGCCGGTAAAGCTGTAGGTCACGCCGGGCGGGACTTCCAGCTCACCGCTATTGATTTTGGTTTGAATAAAAGCTTGTGCATCTTCCACTACATCCACCTCGGCGAAACCGGCTTTTTTGTCGAAAATGACGTAGCCGTTCAGGAAGGTATTCTCACTGCGGATCATCTGCGGACCGCGCTTGTATTCCAGGGTCGCCAGTTCACCCAGCGGCACAGAAACGCCGGTCGGGGTCGGGATCAATATTTTTCTCAAATCCTCAGGATCTTCGCGCAATTCACGTGCATAACGTACCCGCACGGGATAGCGCTCGCGTCCTTCCACCGTGGTGGTCAAAGGCATCCCGCCCACTGCTGAAGAGATAGCAGCCTGCATATCTTGAATCGTCAGTCCATAACGCGCTATCGCCACACGATCAATGGCAAATTCGAGGTAAGGTTTCCCTACGATGCGCTCCGCGAAAACCGAAGCCGGCTCCACAGATGGTACTTCCTGCAATAAACCTTCCAGTTCCAGTCCAAATTTTTCAATCGTTTCCAGATCAGGTCCGTACACTTTGATGCCCATCGGCGCGCGCATGCCGGTTTGCAGCATCACCAGCCGGGTCTGAATGGGTTGAAGCTTGGGCGCAGAAGTCATGCCGGGTATTTTACTCACCGCTACAATTTCCTGCCAGATATCATCGGGCGATTTGATATGCGGCCGCCATTGCCGGAAATACTCGCCTTTGGGGTCTGGGATCAGACTATCCTGCGGAATTGCCCGAAAATCCTGGTTTTTCGGATTGTAAAACTCACCGTCGAGCAGTTCGTAATTACCTTCTTGATCCACTTTAAACCGCATCCGGTGCCCGTCTTCGTCGAGCATAAATTCCGAACGGTAATTGATCACGTTTTCAAACATAGAAGTCGGCGCAGGATCCAGCGGAGAATTAGCACGGCCCCATTTCCCCACGGTCATTTCCACTTCGGGAATGCTGGTCACCAGAATGTCCAGTTTACGGATGGTTTCCACGTTTTCTTCCACGCCGGCATGCGGCATGGTAGTGGGCATCAGCAGGAAAGCGCCTTCGTCGAGGGCAGGCATAAATTCCTTGCCCACGCCGGGAAATTCGTGCACTAAGGTGGACCAAACGCGAGTTTGCCGCATATTCAAACCATCCGCGGCCCAGCCAAAGATTCGCTCTGAGCCTTGCCAGACCATCAATCCGAACAGCACGGTGAAAGTGGGGAGTAGTAAAAACAGAAATTTATTGCGCAGGCACCAGCGTAGTATTGGTTCGTAAAAGTAAATAAAGGATAGCATTGCCCCCATAATAACCGCAATCAGCAAGACAACGAAGGTATAATTCGTCCAGATACTATTTTGGGCGCCCAGAGGCAGCCATTCATAATTTAATACCCAGGTAGTAATTAATAATGCGATGGCAATATTTATAATATTTTGCCAATTCCATTTACTTTTTGGATAATAGCCTGAGAGTAAATTATTAATACCAAAGGCAATCAATCCCCAGGCAATACCGCTTTCATAAAAGATAATAAAGGCAATACCCGCCGCAATCAATGTAATATTCCAAATACGCGTCAATCGTTTTTTCTCAATCCGGATCGAGAAAATCTGATACGCGAGCGTTGGCAATACCACCACACTCAGGAAAAACGCGGCTGCCAGCGCAAAAGTCTTGGTAAATGCCAGGGGTTTGAAAAGCTTGCCTTCGGCAGCTTCCATCGCAAAAACGGGCAGGAAACTCACGATCGTAGTGGATAAAGCCACCATAATAGCAGAGGAAACTTCACTGGTCGCCGCCTGGATCACCCGGACGAGCTTACTACCCCGAGCGTCTTTATTTTCGGGCATTTCCAGGTGCCGGATGATATTTTCCACGAGCACGATCCCCACATCGGTCATCACACCTATAGCAATCGCAATCCCCGAAAGCGCAACGATATTGGCGTCCACGCCGAAATAGCGCATCCCGATAAAAGTGAGCAGCACCGCCATGGGCAGCAGCGATGAAATAATGAACGCCGCCTTCAGGTTCAGCACGACAATAATGATCACAATGACACTGATGATCGTTTCTTCGGTGAGCGCCGCCTCCAGTGTACCCAAAGTCTCTTTGATCAAACCGGCGCGGTCATAAAACGGCACGATCGTAACCTTGGAAACCGTACCATCGGCAAGGGTTTTGGAAGGCAAGCCCGCGCTGATCGCTTCGATTTTTTGCTTGACGTTCTCGATCACTTCCATCGGATTGGAACCATAACGCGCCACTACTACCCCGCCAACTGCTTCTGCGCCGCCTTTATCCAGCCCGCCAAGACGAGTGGCCGGCCCCAGATTTACTTTTGCTACATCCTTGATTCGAATCGGCACGTTATTGCGAACGGTGATCACCGCTTCCTCCAAATCACTCAGGCTTTTGATATAGCCCAAACCCCGGATCAAATATTCCACCCGGTTCAATTCGATGGTACGAGCGCCTACGTCGAGGTTGCTGTTGCGCACCGCATCCATGATCTGCATCATATTAACACCCGCCGCGCGCATGGCATCAGGATCGATATCTACTTGATATTCTTTGACATATCCGCCCACCGCCGCCACTTCCGATACGCCTGCGGTGCCGGAGAGCGCATATTTTACGTAAAAATCCTGGATGCTGCGCAATTCCTGAGGACCCCAGCCGCCGGCCGGTTCGCCGGTTTTGGGGTCGCGCCCTTCGAGGGTGTACCAATAGACCTGACCAAGGGCAGTTGCGTCAGGGCCCAGCGTGGGTTGCACCCCTTCAGGCAGGGTGCCGGAGGGCAGGGAATTGAGCTTTTCCAAAATACGGCTGCGGCTCCAGTAAAATTCGACATCTTCCTGAAAAATGATGTAAATAAAAGACATCCCGAACATTGAGCTGCTGCGGATGTCTTTCACTTTCGGAATACCCAGCAAAGCCGTGGTTAGCGGATAGGTGATCTGATCCTCGATATCCTGCGGGCTTCGTCCTTCCCACATGGTGAATACAATCTGTTGATTTTCACCGATATCCGGGATTGCATCTACAGGAACAGGGTCGCGCGGCAGCCACTCATTGTGCCAGCCGAACGGTGCCGTAGCAATACCCCAACCAATGAACCCAAATAGTAACAACCAGGCAATGAGCCGATTATGTAAAAAATAAGCTATAATTTGATTTAACATGATCTTTTGATGTGCCGATTTACTAATGTGCTGATACTAGCACAAAAAATCTACAAATGATTTTAAATCAAAACATTACATCTGCTTTAGACAGTGCTGAAAGCAAAGAGGACACATCAATGGCTAACAAAGGAAGGATTGAACCAGCACGCGCAGATGCTTTCCGATCAACGGTGGTTTGAGATTTTGAAACTTGTGTGGAGTCGCATTTTCAAAAGAAAGCAGAATGACATTTTCAAAAACGGGCACTTCAAACACAACGGGTACAAGGTCTTTGACCACATCTTTCGCAATAGCGATCTGGTGTTCCTGGCCTTGCACAATTTTGGATTCGTCATCGCAGCAGTCGCGCTCATCCTGCATGGTCTGATGCATCGGGCAGGCGGCAACTGTTTTGTGGTCACAGGCTTTCGCTTCCGAGAAAAGTGCAAAACTTTTCACTTTGCCCTGGCAATAGTGGAAATTCACTCCGAACGACATCGAAGTGAGCAGCACCAGGCCAGACAATAATATGGAAGTGATAATCCTCATTTGCTTTAAAAGCAACCGTTTTTAATTTCCAGGCAAAATTAATCCTTTTTTGGAATACAATCCAGTTTTTTAAATAGTTGAACATCAAGTCGTTTTTTTTAGAACTTTAACCCCAATGTCAAGCCATCTTGAGAAATATTCAGACGAACACCCATGTCCTGTTTTTGATAAACAGCCTTGATCTCGCTATTGTAAGCTCGAACTGCCTTTCGCTGAAAATTCCCCGAAATGATTTGAAAAGTGATCCCACTACCAATGCCAACCGCTCCGACCTTCAGCATACTATTGCCCAATCGCTGGTCTTCGGGATGAATCAATAAACCTGTGAGGCAAAATAAACCACCAAATGTATAGCCCACGATACTGACCTGATCGCTTAAAACCGCCAGCCGAATTTGGTCGTACACCTGCGGGTAATCCGACATAAACCATTCCATTACCTGCAAATTCATTTTTTTTCCGTTCAAAAGATAAGTGCTACCCAAAAAGGCGGGTATCCTGACGATGGTGTCTCTGGCGATTTGATTGTAGGTGCTTTGACCTTGCAACTGCCACAGCAATGACAGGCAAAGGGTCAGGCAAAGTAGATGTTTCAGCATAGTATGAAGGGTTAAAACCTGACAGATCCCGGGACCTGTCAGGTTTTTTAGTTGTACTTATTCTCTTTGCCCACTGCCGGCAGGACGAGGACGGTCGGTTCCTGCGCCGCTTATGGTATGACCAAAGAAAATAGCGTTCATAAACAATTTATTGGTACCAAACCAGAACGCCCTGAAATTGGGGTCATCCGCAAAGTTAATTACCTTGCCGCTACCCACGCTGCTAATAACGATATAACCGGAATTAGCGATCTCCTTCATATCCTGACTTGGAACGTATCCGCTCAGCAAAGGTTTAGCCGTATGGATAGCAGGGGTACCGTAGGGGTTGTTCCCGGGTTTAAAAAAGCCCGAACCGCGCCGGAATACAGGCATTTTTGATCGATTGTAACCATAACCCAACGGATGCGTCAAGTCCAAATCTATTTCAAAAATGGATCCCGGGATTCTCCGCGAACCCAGATCATCCGACAACAGTCCATAGGGCCTACGGCTATTATCGCCACCTCCTTGTCCACCTGAGACATACTCTACCGAAGTCAGCCCCTTGCTTCTTAGCCACTGTACAGCGCTGCCCATCGCAATCAACGTTCCGCCATCTTCGAGCCAGGCTTTCAGATTGTCCACGCCACTTTGCGAAATCGCATTCAGAAATCCACTCATGACAATGACATTATATCGATCAAGATCAATACGATTAAAGTTGGTCGTTTCGCCTTTGGTGACTACAATATTATACCGCTGATCGAGCAAATGCCAGGCTTCACCTATCTCGGCAGAGCTGGCGCCTTCGCCTACCACCAGCATGATTTTGGGTGTTTCCAGCAAAGCGAAACTACGACTGCCCAGGTCAATACCCGATGGCGTCAAACCCGTATTCACAGGAACAAAGGAAACATTATAAGTAGAAGATGCCTCCTGGATCAAACGCTTGATTTCCTCCACACTTTTGGTTTGTCCCTGCACGAGTGGAATCATCACGGTGCCTTGTTTGTATTCTTTTCCTTCAAGTGTGAAGGGAAATTCCGCAACTTTGGTGCGTATATCGTTGATCATCAAATGATTCAAGGCAGCCGGCGCGTAATAGTCGTCCCATTGCAAAAGATAGGCGTAACCTCCGGTGTTGGGGGTGTTGGCTTGATTCGTTGGGATGCTTTGTAACTCCTTACCGATCAGGCTTCTGTCGCTGATGCCGGCATAAGGCAGATTGAATGCCATCGGAAGCGTCCAGGTGGAAATATCATAAAATATGCTATCCTTGAAATCGGTCTGGGTTTCAAACATGATTCGTACCATGTTGTAATGCGGCTGATCGGTTGGTACAATATAGGCGCTGCCCGGCTCGTAAGTTTGACCATTGATGGTGGTTTGCTTCGCCAATTCGTGCACCCTGATCTGATGCATCTTCAACATATCCAGAAAGTGATTAACCCTGGCCGGATCGTGCTTGTCTCCGAATATGTAACCGCGGTTCTTATCATTTCTGGCGTTTTGCAACGCATTTTTGTGGAAATCCCGCTGGAAAGTCAGCAGTTCTTCGCGCATTTCGTGGGTAGCTTTCAGGGAAGACATAGCGGTCGTTACCTGATTGCGCACCGTTGCCGGAAAAGTTAGGATACCATTATCACTCTCCTGGGCGTGCCCGCGCGAGCTGGCCTGTTCAAACAAAATACCGATGGCGCCATAACCATCCGGATAAGCCGCACCCTTGCCGTAGTAAAAGTCATCGTAGCTTTCCTGGGTGAAATACAACTGACCAATCTGGTCTAAAGCCTTGGCATGGTAAGTACCGATTTTGTAAACCAACTCCTGGTTGCGCTGGGGCGTTACCGGGTGCGTGCGTTCGGGCACACCGGGCGAAAAGTGGTAGGTAGAGCTCGTGCCTTGTTCGTGATGATCGGTCAATACATTCGGTTTCCACTCGTGGAATGCCTTGATACGGCCGCGGCTTTCGGGGTGTTGTACAAACATCCAGTCGCGGTTTAGGTCAAACCAGTAGTGATTGGTGCGGCCGCCGGGCCAGGCTTCGTCGTACTCGCGATCGTTCGGATCGGCGGTAACGTTCTTGTTTTTGTGCACCGTTGCCCAACTGGCAAAACGATTAAATCCATCGGGATTGTAACAAGGATCCAGCAAGACGACGACATTATCCAGTAAGTCCAGCACTTCCTTGCTTTGTCCGGCGGCGAGGTAGTAAGCGACAAGTGGGGCGGCGTTGCCACCGCTGGGTTCATTGCCGTGGATGCTGTAACCTTGATATAAGATGGAAGGCGTGGTGGAAATGTCCACCTGATCAGCTCTGCTGGGGTCTGTCAACGCCTGATGCCGGGCTTTGATGTCGTCGATGCGCTGATGATTGCGCTCGGATGTAATGATCAGATACACCAGCGGACGCATTTCGTAAGAGCGGGCATATTCTACCAACTGTACGCGCGGCGATTTCTCCGCCAGCATTTTCATGTACTGATACTGACGGTCATGTGTGAGGTGCCATTCGCCGATCTGAAAACCGAAGAATTGCTCCGGCGTCGGGATGTTCTGATCGTATTGGATATCAGGCAGATAATAAGTAAGTGGATGTTTGTTATCAACCGGTTTTTGCGCAAAAACTTGAGCGGCAATCAAAACCGCAAAGGTTGCCAACAGGAATAGGCGTTTCATCATGAAGTATATTTTTTATAATTCTGGAATAGAGCTTATCAATATGTTTGACATTTGCAAACAAGGCTGCATTCAAATTTGTCCGCAAATTTTGTGCAGTCGTAAAAATACAAATACTTCGCACCGTCAGAAAAAAGCCATCCTTTTTTATCGGGAAGATTTGGGAGAAATTAAACCTTACAAAAACCGAATGAAGTATTGGGGCAATCATACCGAGCCCGGAATTTGGAAACTGCCAAATTTTATGTAAAAGTTATCACCCACAAAGTATAAGCTGCCAAATTTTATGCATTAGATGCCGGTTTTAACGTTGCAGATGCTAAATTTTATGTAAAAGTTGCCAGATATGACCTGTAAGATGGCATATTCCACGCAACATCTGGCAGATATGTGCCCAAAGTTGCCATCTTTTACGTGTAAGGTGGCAACTTTCACGTTGCAGATGGTAGA
>CAZGAU010000012.1:34293-36280 GCA_964523725.1 uncultured Saprospiraceae bacterium | reverse complement strand
CAAAGTTGCCATCTTTTACGTGTAAGGTGGCAACTTTCACGTTGCAGATGGTAGAATTCACATGACAGATGACAGATTTCACATGATAAGTGGCAGCTTAAAGTAATTTTCTTCCATCCAATGCATCTTTTTCCTTTATTTCAATCAATTATTCCATTCCGCTCTATGGTCAACCTTCGTCCCTTTATCAGCGTTTCCACAATGTCATACGAGCACATTAGCAAATCAACTTATGGCGCAAGAAAAAGAAAAACAATCCCTGAAAAGTCAGTTTATGGCGCTGCGGCACCTGCCCAGGCTGTTCCGCATGATCTGGGAAACCAATAAATGGATGACCATCGGCAACGTAGCGCTGCGTCTGGTCAAGTCGGTCATTCCGCTGACCATGCTCTACATCGGCAAGGAGATTATCGATGAAATTGTACTGCTCGTGCAAGGTACCGGCGGCGATACGCAGTACCTCTGGCTGATGGTCGGGCTGGAATTTGGGCTGGCGATTATCTCTGAAATATTGAACCGGGGCATTATTTTGCTGGACAGCCTGCTCGGGGATCTGTTTGCCAATCGTACTTCCGTAGAATTGATGCGCTACGCCGCCAAACTCGATCTGTATCAGTTTGAAGACGCCACGTTTTACGACAAACTCGAACGCGCACGGCGACAAACAGGGGGACGCACCGCGCTCATGTCGCAGGTACTCTCGCAGATACAGGATGTGGTGACGATCATCTCGCTGGGAGCGGGCTTGGTCGCGTTTAATCCCTGGCTAATCCTGATTCTGGTGGTGGCGGTGATCCCGTCGTTTATTGCCGAGTCGTATTTCAATCAAAAAACTTACTCGCTTACTTATAGCTGGACGCCCGAACGGCGGGAACTCGATTATCTGCGCTATATCGGCGCAAGCGATCAGACCGCCAAAGAGGTTAAAATCTTCAATCTGGCAGATTTCCTGGCGAACCGCTTCGCGGATGTATCGCACCGGTATTACATGGCCAATCGCAATTTGTCGGTACGGCACGCGGCCTGGGGCACAGCGCTTTCCACGCTGGGCACGCTGGCTTACTACGCCGCTTATGTGTTTATCATTTTGCAAACTATTTCCGGCTCAATAACCATCGGTACCCTAACCTTTTTGTCAGGCGCTTTCAACCGGATGCAAAGTTCCTTACAGGGCGTACTCACTCGCTTTTCGCGAATTGCCGAAGGCGCTTTGTATTTGCAGGATTTGTTTGACTTTTTTGAAATCAAGCCGACGATTGCGTCTAAAGAAAACAGCATTCCATTTCCTGAGAAATTGCAGCAAGGGTTCACCTTCGAAAAGGTGAGTTTTAAATACCCCAATAGCGAACGCTGGGCAATTCATGACTTGTCTTTCCACTTGCAAGCCGGAGAAAAGATGGCGCTGGTCGGCGAAAACGGCGCAGGGAAAACCACGCTGGTCAAACTATTAGCAAGGCTCTACGAACCCACCGAAGGCCGCATCCTCATCGATGGAGTTGACATCCGCGACTATAATCTCGACAGTTTGCGCAGTAATATTGGCATCATCTTTCAGGATTATATCAAATTTCAGCTCAAAGCCTCCGAAAATATTGCCGTGGGCAACATTGAAAAAGTCGCCGAAAGAATCGCCATCGAAGAATCCGCCCAAAAAAGCCTCGCCGATACGGTCATCGAAACCCTGCCCAATCGCTACGATCAACTACTGGGGCGGCGCTTTGAAGAAGGCACCGAACTCTCCGGCGGGCAGTGGCAAAAGATCGCCCTCGCACGCGCCTACATGCGGGAAGCGCAGCTACTCATCCTTGACGAGCCTACCTCGGCGCTGGATGCGCGGGCAGAGCACGAGGTATTTGTGCGTTTCGCGGAGTTGATCGAGGGCAAAACGGCCGTACTGATCTCCCACCGTTTCTCGACCGTGCGCATGGCCGATCGCATTTTGTTCCTGGAAAACGGACAATTGCTGGAACTCGGCAGCCACGAGGAG
>CAZGAU010000012.1:2970-34193 GCA_964523725.1 uncultured Saprospiraceae bacterium | reverse complement strand
TCGCATTTTGTTCCTGGAAAACGGACAATTGCTGGAACTCGGCAGCCACGAGGAGTTATTGGCGCAGGACGGTAAGTACGCGGAGTTGTTTAAATTGCAGGCGAAGGGGTATCAGTGATGTGGTTATTACAATGGATACTCACGCTGCATTACTATTGGTTTAGAACTAATTTTTGTAATTTGTCGTTTCTCTAAAAAAGAAAATCCATGAAGCTGGAATTAGAAGTCAACAATCCTCAAAAATTGGCAATGCTGCTGGAGCTTTTGCGCAGCCTCGATTTCGTGGAAAAAGTTCGTATAGCAGATGACTCCGATATTTCGCAAGTAAACGAACCTACCAGTTTTTTCAATCGCTTCTACGGTAGTGCTAAAACCGGTATGACGAAAGAAGAAATAGACGCCCGCCTCAATGAAATACGCCAGGAATGGGAACGCAATATTTAATGGATTCAAACATTGCAATTTATTTTTTAGATGGAAAATTGACTCCAAAAGCCCAGGATTTTTTACGCCCAGTTCTTCAAAAGAATGTAATTTATCTGTTATTTCAAAAATGGAAATTCTAGGCTGGCAATTTCTGACTGAAAACGATGAAAAAGATGCCGAAGCATTCATTAATGAATCTAACGTAGTTGCTTTATCTGATGCTATTGTCGAAACGACTATTTTTATTAGAAAACAAATTAAAATCAAGCTCCCCGATGCTATTATTGCGGCAACAGCATTAGTAAATAACTTTACCCTTCTTACCAGAAACACAGATGATTTTATAAATATTAAAGGACTAAATGTTATTAATCCAATGCTTTGATTCTAAGGCTTTCCCAAAGGATTATCTAGGCGCCATTTTAGTAACTCCCAAAAGAAAAATATTATAACTAAAGCATACTCCAACCCAATTAACCCATATCTTTCCTCGAATCCTCCACCCCAGTAATGGCTGTAGCTCAGTACCACCGCGCCCGACCAGACGATGGGGTAACGCCAGTTGGTCAATACGCTCAAAGCCATCGGCAATGTAATATACCAGGGATGTACCGTCGTAGTATTCAGTAAATAAATGCTGATGGCGAAGAGCCAGCTTTCGGGTAAGGATGACCAGCCTTTGTTTCTGCGGACAATCGTTAAAACAATGATACTCAGCAAAGTAAGCATCGCCAGCATCGGCCCGATAATTTTCACCAGGTTTTTACCTTCCAGTTCGTAGCCAATCCATTGCAGGATGTAAAATACGCTGGCATTAAATTCAAAGCGCCGGAAGTAGAGATTCAGGCTATTGCTGAAATTTTGTAAAAAAAAGGGATTCACGAGCGGCACAAACATAAACAACAATATCATTCCTATTACAGAAAAGTAAATAACACTGCGCCGCCAGGTTAATTTCGCGATCAAAAACGGTAAAAACATCAATGGCAATAGCTTGGTAGCAATGGAAAACGCCATCGCCCCTGCGGAGCGGAAAAGCTTGGGTTGAAGGCTTTCTACGAGCCACCATAGCGCCAGCAACAAAAAGAAGATCATCAGCCCTTCAAAATGGAGATTGCCCATTATTTCCATGATAATCAGCGGGTTGAGCGCATAGAGCAATACATTTTTTTCGGGCAGATTAAATTTTTTCAGGAGTTTTCTAATTAAAATAATACTGCCAATTTCACCGGCGAGTAGAAAGGTTTTCATGACAATTCCTGCACCGATAATGCTTTTGGGAAACAGCCAGGCGGCTACGGCAAAAATGGCTTGTAATACCGGCGGGTAAATCGTGTAATATTCTTTGGAATTGAGCTTTTCGTATAATTCGGGCGTCAGGTGTTCAGGCAGAATATGATATTGAATGTAATAATTTGGTAAATGATTAAAAGGATTATATCCGTGGGTACTCAGCAGTCCATCCCAGTAAAAGCGGTAAATATCATCGGAAAAGCTGGGGAATGAGAACAGCAAAATAACCCGAAGTGTAATGCCCACGCCGATCCAAAAAGAAATATCATGTTTTTTGGCAGTTAGTAAATAGAGCACAAAAAATAGTGCATAACCAATCAGAATTTTAATAAACTCTGACTGCTGTACGAACCAGCCCAGCCAAATCGTCAGCCCTGCAAACAGAACGGAAATAAGCACTCGTTGCCACATGCCGTAAAAATAAAAGACTTTCCTGAGGTGCAGTGTGTCAGAGTTCAGACTTTTATCTCAGGATAAAGCTTTGCATTTGAAAACCGAAGTCCCAGTGGATGTGCCTGTGGAGATGTTAAAAACGTATTGCTGCACGTAACCAATTCCCAAGCCGGCATCCAGGATTTCCTGTTCTTCGGGGCAATCAGGTTTTGGACTCAGTACTTTGGCAACAGCATCTTCGAGCAATACAAAGTATTGAATCTGAGCGCCTTTGATCACCATTTCGCTATCATCGAAATTGAACTGCCCAAGTTCCTGTCCGGTTTTTAAATCCAAAATGTGCATGGTTCTGCCCAGGTAATAAGTACCTTCATCCACAAACAAATAATCGCCCGATACGCCGGCGAAAAAATGAAAACTTTTGCTGCTCATCAGGGTAGTATCCTTGCCTTCCTTGCGTACCAGTTTGATGGCTTCGCCGGTGGTACCGTCCTCATACTCAGCGTATTCTACCAGGATTGTAAAATCGGGATATTGGTAAATTGCCACATCATTGGCAATACGGAATTTGGCACGATCAGCGCCCGCGGGCCCGAGGAGCGTGTCTTTGGTAGCGGGCACAGGTTCCAAATTTTCTTCTGCCGGTTTTGGCTCTGAATTGCAACCAGCGATTATGAAATGAAGCGCAAAAATCAATAAAATCAGGTATTTCATAGAGTTCAGGAATTTTTGATGTTTGCCCAAAAACAAATGGGTTGAACAGCACTTGTGACCATTCAACCCATCCAGGTTTTTACTGAATTTAATCAGCTCTGATATGTCTTAACGTAAAGTAGAAAATAGCACCGTAGCCCAGGCTGAGCATCAGGTGAAAGATCAGGAACGTCGTGTTTTGAATCAAAATACCACCGATCACGCCGCCTAAGAAGTACAAGGCCAGGAAACCTTCGAGCATCGTTGTCCAGGAGAGCTTTTTGCTCAGGTACTTGCTCTTGGAGAAAGTATCCTTGATCGTTTGGATGTTGAACTTCGGCGTACGTACAAATGGTGACTTCTTACCACGGTAACCTTGGATCACTGCCACAGAGTTGTGCAAAGACAAACCCATGGAAAGCGCAAGGAACAAAGGAAACAGGAAGACAAATTTATACAATGATTTGCCAAAATCCTCGTGTTCATGGCGCGCCGGCGATTGTAAATTCGCCGTGTAATAAACCGCGATAATAGACAACAGTCCGATCATAAACCATGCAAAGAAATTCTTGCTGAAGCCCTGCTCGATCAAATCGCCCAACACAAACAACAGCGGCACGCTGAAAACACCAGAAATAAACACAAACACAAATACCGTACTGCTCAGCAGGTGCACCGTTGCCTGGATTTTTTGCCAAAGGCCCAGATCTGATTTCCAGACGGTGGGCAACATTTTTTTGGCAGTTTCGGCGCCGCCTTTCATCCAGCGGAATTGCTGTGATTTCAGGCTACTCATTTCTGCCGGAAGTTCAGCGGGCGAGCCCACTTCTTCCAGGAATTTGATTTTATACCCCTTCAACTGCGCACGAATGCTCAGATCAAGGTCTTCCGTCAGGGTATCTGCTTCCCAGCCACCGGCATCATCGATGGTTTGGCGACGCCATACGCCCGCCGTGCCGTTGAATTGCAGCAAGTAATTGCCTGCCTCGCGGCCTTTTTGTTCTACTGTAAAGTGTACGTTCAATTGCAGCGCCTGAAGCTTGGTAATCAAGGAATAATCTTCGTTGATGTGCTCCCAGCGGGTTTGCACCACGCCTACTTTCGGGTCTTTAAAATAAGGCATAGTGACTTTCAAAAAGTCCTTACGTGGCAGGAAGTCGGCATCAAAAATAGCGATGAATTCACCCTTGGCGTATTTCATAGCTTCTTGAAGCGCGCCGGCTTTGTAGCCTTTGCGATCCACCCGGTGAATATGCTCAATGTTCACGCCTTTAGCCTTCCATTCTTCCACTTTTTGGCGAGTAATTTCCACCGATTCGTCGGTAGAGTCATCCAATACATGGATTTCAAAACGATCTTTGGGGTAGTCAAACTGAACGATGTTATCGATCAGACGCTCTACCACATACATTTCGTTGAAAATGGGTAGTTGTACCGTTACAAACGGATACGCTTCAGAGTTTGCGTAGTTTTCGTGCTCTTCAGCAGCGACTGCTTTTTCCACTAAGTCAGCCGGCAAAATTTGCTCTCCCTTCTTTGCCGCCTTTTTGTAGTGATACAGCAAGTTGAACTGCATCACGCAATACATGGTGATGTAAATAAGCGCAGTGCTGTAGATGATTAAAACCGCATAAGCCAATACAGACATTGTTGCGAAGTTTTAGTTGTGAATGTCAAATTTGAAATGTGAGATAGAAAATATGAATGTTTTATTTAGTTTATTCATTCACATTTAGTTTTCTCATTTAAAGAAACTTAAATATCGTCCATAAAATTTTGTGCCCTGCCAAAACGCTGCCCCGCACCGTACCCGACACTTTTGAAATGCCGATGCGACGCCGGTAACTTACAGGTACTTCCTTGCAGCGCAAGCGTTTTTTTGCTGCTTTTACTTGCATTTCCACGGTCCAACCGAAATCCCGGTCTTCCATTTCCAATTGTAGTAGTTTTTGAAACCGAATGGCTCTGAATGGTCCTAAATCAGTAAAATGATAACTGTAAAACATTCGTATCAAATTGGTTGCCAGCCAATTACCAAAAATCTGTTGCGGAAGCATTGCGCCTCGTTCCATATCTCCCAATACACGTGACCCGATCACCAGATCCACATCTTCTGCCACGATCGGGTGGATCAGTTGCGGCAACTCCTCTGGATAATCAGAATAATCGGCATCCATAAACACCACAATATCAGGCTGTTCTTCCGCTGGTTTTTCCCGCAGGTACTTGATTCCCTCCAGGCAGGCATTGCCATAGCCGATCTCTGGTACGTCCAGCACTGTCGCTTCGTTCAGGTGGGCAATTTGAGCCGTCCGATCCGTACTGGCGTTATTGCACACGATCACCTCCCGAATCAGTCCGCGCGGGATATTGGCAAGAACCAATCCGATAGACTTTTCTTCGTTGTGTGCCGGTATAATGACGTCAATAATGGGTTTATCCAAGCTAAAAATAATTTTTTCTAAGTAAAAAGTGTTGTTTGATAAAGGTGGTTTCTTTCGTTCGATCTTCTGTTTCTTCTAACAGAAACCCGTAAAACCAATACCCTGAACCAAGAATCTACCCTTAGACGTAAAAACAATACAAAAGTATCGGTTTTCTTAAAATTTTTAACATTTATTTGAAACGATATTTTTCACATCTCCGATTTCAAAACGAGAACACAGAATCCCGCAGGACAGTTTCAATAGTTGACATTATTTTTAAAGCAGTTAACTGACTCGTTTACAAATAGTTTTGATCCTTTTTAAAAACGATGTAAAATATTTTTTCGTGCGGTGTATTTTTGTGGCGAAATGAAACCAACATTTCACCGTTTTAAAACCTGATAGCAATTAAAACCTGAGAATGAAGCAATTAATATACGTAATTTTCCTGGCATTTGCCACGATCACCATTTTTTCTAATTGCGTGGACGACGAATTCGACTTCACGACCGACAGCAACGCCAGACTGGAGTTTTCGTTGGATACACTGCGCTTTGATACGGTTTTCACCGAACTCGGTTCGGCCACCCGCTCTTTCAAGATTTACAATCGCAACGACAAAGCCGTGCGCATTTCCAATCTCTTTCTGGAAAACAAAAGCGGCATCCGCTGGCGCCTGAACGTGGACGGCGTTCCCGGCAATGCCCAACAGAACGTGGAAGTTTTGGCAAATGACAGCATTTACGTTTTTGTGGAAGTGACGATTGATCCCGATCAACCGCTCTCGGTGAGTCCTTATGTTATTGAAGACCGCGTAGTGTTTGAGACCAACGGCAATACGCAATTCGTCAATCTCGAAGCCTGGGGCCAGAATGCCAATTATTTTCCGAGCCGCTTTAATAAAGGCGTGGCCGTGCGTTTGACTTGCAATAACGGCCCGCTCGTTTGGGACGATCCCAAGCCATATGTCATCTACGGAGCGGTGTTTGTGGACAGTTGCGAGTTGGTCATCCCCGCTGGGGCGCGTATTTACGTGCATGGGGGCGTAGCGCAAAACGATATTTTTGGTGGCATTTACAATGACGGTATTTTGTACATTCAGCCCGCCGGAAAGCTTACCATCAAAGGCACCAAGGAAAATCCCGTCGTCATCCAAGGCGACCGCCTGGAAGAAAACTTCCTCGACGCCGCCGGGCAGTGGAACGGCATTATTCTCGGGCGCGGCAGCAAGGGTAATACCATTGAGTACGCCACTATTCGCAACAGCCGATTCGGGATTCTGGTGGATTCTACCGCAGAATTGACCGCTCGCAATTCGCAGTTTTACAATACCACTAGCAGTGGCATCATTGGCTATCGCAGCAAAATTACTGCCGAAAATTGCCTGATTTATAACAATGGCGGTACTTCCGTACTCTTCCTGCAAGGGGGGGATTACAACTTCACCTATTGCACCATCGCCAGCTATGGCGTGAACGCCTCGGCGTTGGGCATGAGCAACTTCTTCTGTCACAACAGCGATTGCAGTAGTCGCACCATTTATAGATTAAATGCCAGGTTCAAAAACTCGATCATTTTTGGCTCCCAAAACGATGAGCTGGAACTTTCCGACATTTCGGAGGGCAAAGACCCGCTTTTATACAATATCAACTTCGAAGATTGCATCGTACGCGTACAGGAACTCTTGCGTTTCAACAATGGTCAATATGCCAATTTCCTGGAAAATCAGTGCAAACCCTGCATCAATGCCACTCGAAACGACAAGATTTTTGCAGATCCCAATGAAGATGATTACCATCTTGATTCACTCTCTATTGCGATTGAAAAAGCTAAACCAATTGATTTTCCAAGGGTCATCAATATTGATTTGGAAGGTAAAATGCGCGATGCCAGCAAGCCTGATATCGGTTGCTATGAACGGGAGAATTGAAAAAGGCTGGAGCCTTCACCTCAGCCTGAAAAAGTGTTTACCCGAAAAAGATTTACATGTGAGTCATCCCGAATTTTTGCTGCGCTAGTCCCGTCGGGACGAAAGGTGGGTAGCAATGGTCATTTACCTCGATTTGCATGCCGTAGGTATGCTTTATAATGCGTACCTACGGCACGCGAGGCTTTCCTGATTGGTCATTTCAACCTATACCTCGTCCCTCCGGGACGGTCAGACGTGGTTACTCCGGGTAAGGAAAACCTTAGCCTGACACTTTGCCATTATTTTGTGCTGTTGCGGGCACTTCTTTAGAAAGTTGCTCCAGTGCACGCTTGAGTTGCTCCAATGCACGTCCTGCATCTTCGAGTCTGCCTTGCCCAGTAGCATTGATGTAATTGTCAAAGGCTTGCTGCGCGTCCTGTATGAGGTTTCTTTCGGGTGCGATGCCACCTTCTACCACGGTTTCCGGGGCTGGGGCTTCACCAAAGATGCCTTCCAGCGCTTCTTCAAAGGTTTCGGCGTAGCTCAGCTTGTCGTCATGCATCACACATACAAGTCGCAACTCGGGATAAGCAGCTGTCTCCGCTTGAAGGTAGATCGGTTCCACGTAAATGATGGTATTCTCTACGGGAATTGCCAGTACGTTGCCTCTGATCACGCTGGAACCGCGCTGATCCCACAAGGAAAGCTGCCCAGAGAGGAAGCTGTTTTGGTCAATCTTGGTTTCCACCTGCTGCGGACCGAGTATGCGCTTCTCTTTGGGGAAGTTGTACGCCAAAAAGCGCCCGTAATTCTGCGGATCGCACAAACCGGCAATCCAACCGATGGATACCTGGCGGTTTTTGGGCGTGAAAGGCAGGATCAGCGAGAATTCGGCAGCGGTAGAGCCGGGTTGTTGCCACATAATGTAGTATGGCGATACGGGCTGCACCTCGCCATAGTATTTTTCGGTAGCTCTGATCCACAAATCTTCCTGGTTGTAAAATACCTCCGGGTCGTTCATATGGTACTTGGCATAGACCAAGCCTTGCATGAGCAAATAATCAACCGGATAGCGAATGTGGCTGAGTAAATCCTCGGGCATTTCCGACTTTTTCTTGAGTAAACCGGGGAAAATCTTATTCCAAACCTGAATCAGTGCGTCTTCTTCATCAAACATGTAAAAATCAACGCTGCCATTGTAAGCATTGATGGCAACTTTCACGGAGTTGCGAATGTAATTGATCCCTTCAAAAGCGGGATTGTGCGGGATTGTTAAGGTTTGTTGCTGTTCGCCGTCTTTATATTGAATGCGCTCAATCGTTGAAAACGGTTCCGAATAGGGGAAATACTTTGAAGTAGTATAAGCGTCGAGCATCCAGTACAATTCACCCTTGGCGTTGACAATATAAGGATCACCGTCAAATTGCAGGAAAGGCGCCAGCTTTTTTACCCGTTGTTCGATTTGCCGGTTAAACATGATACGGCTTTCAGAAGTAGGATAGGAAGATAAAAGCAGGTTGGCGTCGCCCATTTTATAAGCATAAATAAGATTACGCCAGAAGTTGCTCAATTGCACCCCGCCTTTACCGGCGTAACTGATGTAAGCATTTTCTTCTCCTTTGGGGTAATCGAATTCTTGTTCTGTACTGTTGGTAATCACGTAGCTGTTAGTCAGTTCACCATAGTAAATTTGCGGCTGCGTGACTGCTAAATCTGGAGAGGAACTCTCGGGGGGAATATTTTTAACCAGTAAATTAGGCAAACCCTCGGGTGTGAAGTCAGTCACGGTAGATAGGGCAATGCCATAGCCGTGTGTGTATTTAAACACCTTGTTGACAAAGGTCTGACTATTAGCCGGAAGATTATTTGCGTTCATTTCCCTCGCTGAAACCATCACTTGGCGGTACTGCCCGTCGTAAGTATAACGATCAATGTCCACGTCATTGAACTCATAGTACAAGCGAATCTCCTGAAACTGCTTTAATACCGCTTTAAGGGCGCGCCAGTCCCACAAGCGAATGTTGTTGAAAATAGATTGATTCTCCGCGACCATAGCCCGGGTGAAAGTATCCGTTGCCGGAAACTCCCTTTCTTCAATAGCGTTCAGTTTGAAACCATGACGGGTTAATTCAATATTATTGGCAATAAAAGGTTTTTCGTAAGAAATCTCGTTGGGTTCTACCCGAAAGCTTTGAAAAGCGCCGGGAATGGCCGTCAGACCAATAAACCAGGTAACCAGCACCAGCACGCCGGCTATGCCCACAGTAAACAAAGATGAATCGGCATTAGGCGTGAATAAAAAACCGATTCGCTGGAATATTCTTCTACCTGCCGGAATGAATAAAAGAATACCGATCAATGCGGTAATTGCTACAATGATGGTAAGCGAAGGCAGGATGATATTCACATCCGTCCAGCCGGGCCCGGAGACCACACCCAGGTCAGAATACAATAAATGAAATCGCGACAGATACTTATCGGCAGCAGCCAGCATCAGAATCAGTGCGCCATTCAAATAAATAGAGCGATTGATATTATTTTGATTAACGTTTCTCGCCTGATTTAATTCAAATTGGTTGCCCACTCTTACCAGTCGGTAATTGGCGATAACGGAGGCGATCAATCCCATAAAAGCCAGCGTAAATAAAAGATTTTGCAGGGTATCATAAAAAGGCAGCGAGAATAAATAAAAACCTGCGTCTTTCCCAAGGATAGGATCCGCGACACCTGTTTGTACCCCGTGCCAGAATTTTAGCACCGTGTCCCAGTTGGAGAAGCCCCAAACCGCGCCAATTAAAAACGCCAGGGAAGCGACTGTAAGACGCAATATTTTTTTGTTTTTTGGTAAAAACAATATCAATCCAGCTATTATCCCCAGAGAAAGTAAGGCGCCGACAGCGACCATTCCAGTTTGAAAAAGGAATAAATCCCAGAACCGGTCGCTGTATCCAACCGAATCAAACCAGAGTTTCTCGCCCCAGAAATCCATGAACCAGAAGAATAGAATGAGCGCCAACACAGCAACAGCACCTGTAATCAGGCGGCTTTTGTTTTTTCCCTGTACATTACGGGCTAATAATAATGTACCGATGGCGAGCAATAATAATGTGATGAAAGTGAGCATGATATGCGGTTTTGCTTATTACTATAACACCGTAGCGACGAAATGTTTGATAGGAAATGGCGGCTTCCGATAAAACCACGCTTTTGATGTATGGAAACTGCTTATTTGAATGGCTGAGCTTTGCCTGCATGTTTTTACCTTTGCGGGCAAACTTCCCTGGTTTAATTTGGTTTGTTAGAAAGATTCAATAGGCAGAAAAGGGTGAAACTTTAATGGCGGAGACCGTCCTGCTTACTCAAGTAGAAAAAATGGAATTAACAGAACAAGGTATAAAGGAATTAACGCAGCTGCTGGAAGTATTAAAGATTGAAAAACAGGAAGATTTCGAGCAATACCGCCAGATGGTGCAAAGCCTGCCGTTGGAGCAGCGCCGGAAAAAGGGATACACCTGGTATCCGGTGCAAGTAACAGGCAAAGGCTATACCATTGGTGATCGGGCGTTTGTCACGGTGGAGAAACCAGGAGGCGTAAAGGATGAAGAAGAACATCAATTCAGGTCGGGCAAGCTCGTGAGTCTTTTTACCCAACAACCCGACGTTCATCGCCACGAATACAGCGGTACGGTCTATTTTGTAGACAAGAATAAAATGAAGATCATCCTGAATACCAAGGACTTACCGGATTGGCTGGGCAAAGGACAGATTGGCGTCAATATCGAGTTTGATGAGCGCACCTACGTGGAGATGGAAAAAGCAATGAGCAAGGTGATGAGCACAAAGAAGGGGCGTCTGGCAGAGTTACGGGCGGTATTGCTGGGAGAAAAGGAGGCTACATTTGCAGATATTGACCATGCAGTAGAAATATCCGGCTTGAACCCGTCTCAAAATGAGGCTGTAAATGAAATCCTTGCCGCGCGGGACGTGGCCGTGGTGCATGGTCCTCCGGGCACGGGCAAGACGACAACTTTAGTGCAGGCGGTTAAACATTTATGCGAAACCGAGCCAACGGTATTGGTTTGTGCGCCAAGCAACACCGCCGCGGATTTGCTCACCGAGCGCCTGGCCGATGAGGGTTTGAATGTGATTCGGATTGGAAATATCTCCAGAGTAGATGAAAGCATCCTGAGCCATACGCTGGAAGTGCAAGTGGCACAACATCCCGAGAGTAAAAATATCAAAAAGGTAAAAGTAGAAGCGGCAGAAGTACGTCGGCAAGCCCGTAAACGCTCGGGTAGGGGAGATCGCGACGAACGCAGGCGCCTTTTCCAGGAAGCAAACGAACTCTCTGCCTGGGCCAATCAACTCGAAGATCGTTTGATCGAACAAATCCTGGATGGGGCGCAGGTGATTACCTGTACGCTGGTAGGGGCGGC
Organism: uncultured Saprospiraceae bacterium; assembly: GCA_964523725.1. Lineage (GTDB taxonomy): Bacteria > Bacteroidota > Bacteroidia > Chitinophagales > Saprospiraceae > JADJNW01. The sequence continues at coordinate 22,617 of CAZGAU010000012.1, read as the reverse complement.
GCATCCTTTGCTGGACAAGCGGCATTTCCGGACGGTGGTGATAGATGAAGCTGCGCAAGCCTTGGAGCCGGCTACCTGGATTCCCATTCTAAAAGCTTCAAAGGTCGTGCTGACAGGTGATCCGTTTCAATTGCCGCCCACTGTCAAGTCGATGGAAGCGCAGCGACAGGGTTTGTCGGTGACATTGATAGAAAAATGCCTGATACGCCTGGATCGTACGAGTTTATTGAAGGTTCAGTACCGAATGCACGAGGTGATCATGGGCTTTTCCAACCGTCGTTTTTACAATGACCAGCTTCGCGCGGATGCGAGCGTGCGCGACCACCGTTTGCTTATTGCCAATAACCAACCTTTGTTGTTTCTCGATACTGCGGGTTGTGGGTTTGATGAAAAAGTGCGCGAAATTTATCAAAGTCGCTACAACCCTGAAGAATTTCAGATACTGTGCGAACATTTATACCAATTAATCGAGCAGTTTGACGGGCAGGAATTGCCTTCGATTGCGTTGATTTCACCCTACCGGGAGCAGGTGCAGCACATGCAGGAGATCGTGGCAGAAGATGCCCGGCTGGCAGGTTTATCTTTGAGTATCAACACAATCGACGGGTTTCAAGGGCAGGAGCGGGACGTGGTTTATATTTCATTGGTGCGATCCAATGCCAAGAGTGAGATTGGTTTTCTGAGTGATTACCGCAGGATGAATGTGGCAATGACCAGAGCGCGTAAACAGCTCATTGTGGTAGGTGACAGCGCAACGATTGGGAATAATCATTTTTACGAGGATTTTCTGAGATATTGTGAGGAAGTTGGGGAGTATCAGTCGGCGTGGGCGTATATGAGGTAGTTTATGCTGAGAGAACGAGTGACTTGGGGACGGGGCGACGGAGGAGCATAAAAAAAGCTCGGATCTCAATTCAGAAATCCGAGCTTTTTTGCATTGACAATCTAACTGTCGACTGTCAGACTATTGACCTATTAATAAGACCAAAGGTCGTGCTCGAAGTTGAAGATTTCCTGCTTGATTTTTTCTCCTTCCAGCAGAATGTCGATACCGCTCAGGTAATCCTGCAAACGGCGGTCGTGCACGTTGGATGCTTTCATAATGTAGCTGGAGAAGAAACGCATTTCAAACAAGTCTTCCCAGGAAAGCGGGCTGGCGTCGTTGCCGGTAATATTGTAAACCGGCTCTTGTGCCAACAATTTTCTTGCATCGGGATAATATACCCAGAACATTGGTTGCTCATAAAGGAAATTACCGTTTTCATCCTTGACATCCTGCAAGGGGGCGATTCCCAGAATGCGTACCTGCAGCGTTGAAACTTCTTTGTCGAAGAACCAAACTTCCTTGAGACGGAAACGCTTGATGTCTTCATAGTTCAGATCGTTGGTCACGATCTTCATTTTTTCTTCGTAAGTCTCAGGATCAAAGGTCATTACAGTATCCACTGATGCGCCTTTGGCTGCGACTTCTTCCGGGGTCAGCGGGATAGTAAATTTCTCGTCTTCAACACTGTACACGGTGATCTCGCCTTCTTTGGCAGCTTCCATCAGGATTTGGGCCAGTGGGCGTGGCGGATAAGCAAAAGGCAGGTTCATTTTTTCACGCACGTCAAGTACGCGCCAAACACGCTTTTCCCAGAAAATATCTGCTTCACGTACCGGATCGTAGGGAAGTACCCGTTTTTTGAAGGTAGTTCTTTCCGGAACAATGTCATCAACAGGTGTCTTTTGTTGCTTCAACGGCTCACCGGATTCCGTCATAATTATCTCGTCTGGTCTTTGTGCAAATGCCGGATTCGTGAGGCACAGCACCAAAGCGACGAAGCTTAAGAGTTTCATGATTTCCTTCATTGGTAGAATTTTTTAAAGACTTTAGATTTTAGACACTAGAAATTAGACCTTACAATACAAAATCAGTCTAAAATCTATTGTCTTGTGCACACCATCTAAAAGTAATAGCGCATAAAGTTAACGGATTAACCTCACACGCTATTACACGTTAACATAAATATTTGCAGAATTATCTGATTTCAAACACCATGGTACCGATATCGCGACCGGCCTTATCACCAGGGCAACGTGCCTTGATGTTTCTGAAATAGTAAGTATCGCCCGGCTTCGCTCTGTCCACCAAACGGCGAGTTCTTTCATTGAAGCGACCACCCGGGTTGCCAGAATCTACAGGATCTTCACGCTTGGCAATGTAAACCAGGTCGTAGCCCTGAATGTCGCAACGAGCGTCGAAGTCGAAGTTTTCCAGCATCGCGAGGACACCTTCCTGAGCTTTGAATTCACCGTTACCCATTGAACCACCCTTGCTTCTACCCAGTTGTGCAACCGGGTCAGGAATACGCTTCACACGGAAGTCAAAAGATGTCGGCGTCAAACCACCACCGGATACAGTAATTTTAGCTTCGCCCGGAGTAGATACCGTTGCGTTGTATTTGCCTGTACCGGTAGAACGAAGGCTGATACCGCCACCGCTTGCGCTTACACGCAGATCATTGGAAGATACGCCGGCAGCTGCAATAGATACCGGGTTGTCCACACCGATGTAGAATACGTTCATTTTGTCAGCAGAAACCGTTACCGAACGGCGACCTACTTCGTATTCAAATTCTTTAGTGTAAGTGTCAGTTGTTCCAGTGGTTGGGTTGGTCAGGGTAATGTCCACTTTGTATTTTTGAAGACCTGTAGAAGAAGGTCTAACGGTATATTTTGCAATTCCGTCTTCGACTTTCAGCGATTGACCATTTACCTTGATCACCATGTTTTCATATACTGAGGTACTGGATGCACCTGCTGTAATTTCAGCAGTGTACTCATCACCGGCGATGATGTAGCTCTTCGGCGCAGAAGAAATCGGGATGAAGTTATCCACTTTGAAAGTAGTGGCACCTACCTGAGATACCAGATAGTTCAATACCGCTGCTTCCGAGCTTTTCATATCGTTCTGGAATTTACGGAAGATCGGATAGATTGCAGCCAAAGGCATCTGGTTGAACGTAAAGTGCGCCCAGGATGGCCGTTTTGGCTTTGCTTTTTCCCAATCGTCGCTGACACCCAGTGTGATACTGTTTTCTAAATCAGCGATGGTAGCATCGGTAATGTTGGTACCTGGAGTACCTTTCAAGCTGTTCACGATATCGAGTAATTGCTTGCGTGTATCGAGAATTCTTTGTTTGATGACTTCACCTTCGCCTTTTTGCACCAGCAATCGTGTGGTCACATCTTTATTCTTGTAACCTTTCGGCTGACCGCCGTGCTTTTCGTCGTTTTCCGGATACAAACCACCGGATTCCTGCACCAACTTATCGCGAACACTGGCGATATAGTCGTTAAATTCTTTGGAAATCCGCTGTATATCTTTGGCTGCAGTGACCAGTTTTCCATATTTTTCTTTGTCCTGCTCGGCATTTTTGCTCAATGCCAGCATCGCAAATTCATTGGAATCGTCAATAACTTTATTTGACCCCTCAATACCTCTGTCAATCATGAAGAAGGCGTTGATGATCTCGGCAGATACGTTGAGCGCCAGCATGGCGGTCAGTACCAGATACATCAGGTTTATCATCAACTGCCGGGGTTCCTTTGGAATAGACATAATTTTCTACTTTTAGGTTTTACAAAACAATTGGCAGTTTTCGATTACTGTCTGCCTACATTAGCCATAGCAGAGATGACATTGCCATACACATTGTTCAGCGCGCTGTACGTATTGTTCAGGTTGCCCAGATTGCGGTTCAACGCGTTCAACTGATCTTTGTATACTTTGGTATCTTCCAGAGAATCGCTCAGATCGGCCATTGCTTCGTTCAATTTTGCATAGAAGTTGCTCATCGCCTTAATCTGGTCACTTGTACCAGAAAAATCTACTTCCTGCAGTGCTTTCAGAGAAGACATGCTGCGAGACATATTTTGCAATTCTACCAGCATACCACCCAATTGACGTTCTACTACTTCACCATTCAGCGCCGGCGCTTGTTGCATCGGAGAGTTCATCGGACCAGCAGTTACCGGTGCAATTTGAGAATGATAATCATCCAAACCCGGATACAATTTATTCCAGTAGAAATCTGGCTCAGGACCAATCAAACCAAGGAAGAGGAAGATACCTGCTTCCGTAAGCATGCCAATTGTAAGCATCAATTCAGCACCTTCCCAGGAAAGGATTTTGAAAAGCGCACCCGCCAATACCAGGGCAGCACCCACACCGATAATCAGGTTTTTAAAATACTTGAAGCCTTTAGTTTTTACGAAACTCATTTTTGAATTCTTTTAGCGTTTAGAAATCACGTTTGATGAAACGATTGGATTCGAAAATCACCTATATAATGCGTTAATTAAAAAAAGTTACAGCCCTTTAACAAAAATCTTTTTAATAGTTACCAAACAGATTTTGCCTGGGTTTTGCCAAATAAATCTGGCTATAAAAAAATATGGATACTGCAACGTCGGCTGCAATATCCATATTGTATCGTTTTATCGAGAAATTTTAAAAATCATTGATAGAACGACCCAGGAACGTCAATACGCAACGGAAGCCGACGTAAGATTTTGTCGTGTCCTGATATTCGTAAGCACGTGTACCCGTTTGGATGAAGTGCATCACATCTTTCCAGCTACCGCCGCGGATTACCTTACGCTTGTAAGCTTCGGGATCATCATCAGCTGCATCGTAGCGAATGTCTGGGTTCAAATCGTGAATGAACGAATAAGCGTTCTCGTAGTAAGCAGTAACGGTCCATTCAGCAACATTACCAGCCATATTGTACAGACCGTAGTCGTTCGGGAAATAAGCATCTGCTTTTACGGTATATTGACCACCATCTTCCGGATAGTTACCGCGGCCAGGCTTGAAGTTTGCGAGCAAACAGCCTTTGGCATTGCGTACATAATAACCACCCCATGGATAAGGTGCCAGATCGTGACCACCGCGAGCGGCATATTCCCACTCGAATTCGGTCGGAAGGCGATAATCTTCGGTATTGATACCATCGCCGCGTTCCTGTTGGTAAGTGTTCCAGAGCTTGGTACGCCAGTAACAGAATGCGTTTGCCATGTGCCAATCCACACCTACCGTTGGATAATCATCGAAAGCCGGGTGCCAGAAATAGTTACGAGTGAACGGTTCATTGTACGAATAAGCGAAATCGCGAATCCATACCAGCGTATCCGGATACACATTCACCTTCTTGCGCTTGATAAATGAATTACGAGGAGATTGCCCACGGTCGTGAGCGGCTCTTTGCCAGTCGTACCATTCGTATTCGTACACCATTTTGCTCACGTCGAGCTCTTTCTTACCGGCAAACTTATCGTCACCTTGATAGAACAAGTCCTGCAGCGTTTCGTCTGCCCAGTCAATTTCATATTCCCAGTCGATTTTTTCCTCACCGGTTTCTTCATCTTCGATGAAGTGGTCGAGGTACACGTGTGCGAGCGAATCGCGCACCCAATAGACAAACTGGCGATATTCATTGTTGGTGATTTCGGTATCGTCCATGTAAAAACCCTGGATAGAAATCGCCTTCGGTCTTTGCACAAACGTATTACTCACGTCCTGGTCACTCGGACCAATGTGCAGGGTTCCGGAGGGGATATACACCATACCATAGGGGTTGATACCTTTCCACGTCGGGCGATCCAAAACGCCGGTGAGTTGTCCTGTTTCGCGGCTGCCACAGGAAGAAAGTGCTAACACTAGGAATGCCAGTGCGAGTTTGAGTAGATTTTTCATATAACACCCAAGTTTTCCTTCAGATTTTAAAGTACAGTCTTTAAAAGCGATCGTAAATATAGATGGTTTAGTAATATTATCAAACTAAAAAATCGAAATATGAAAATTAAGACTTGAAATCAGTAATGGAAAAGGCTAGTTTCCGGGTATTTCCGATCTCGTATTTCACATTTCAGATTTACATTGATTCCAACGCCCGTAAATCGCCCTTTAGTATTTTGGCAAGAAAATTTAAGTAAATGCCAAATTTATTTGGCATCAATATAGCCGCCAAATAAATTTGGCGATTACAGCGACCTGGGGTTGTAAATAATCGGCGGCAGTTTTCCTTCGCCAATTCGTTTGTTCAGATTAAAGTTCAAGGAAATTTCGTGCGAGCCGTTGCTCACCGTGTTTAAATCCGACAGCGTGAGATCGTAAGCATACGCCAGCGTCAGTTTTTCACTCAACTTAAAACCCGCCAGAATAGCTACGGCGTCTGTGCTGTTTGAATTATATCCTCTAAACGATGCCCCTCCGAAGATATTGTCGTTATATTGCAAGATAACAGAAAAATCCATCTGCGTTTGTGTCAAATCGGAGCGGAGCAGTGCATAAGGATGCACCGTAAGCATGCGCCCAATATCGAAATGAGCGCCAATGTTAAAGTTGAAATTTCTTTTGAGGGAGAGTGTTAAAGTGCTGAATTCGGCTTGTCCTTCGGCGATATTACGAACAGAGAAACCGGCTTCCACGCGTTCATTCATAAAATAAACACCCGCCGCAAAGGTAGGTACAGAAGCCGTCTCGGCATTTAATGGCAGAATCGGATCATTGTGATTTGGGTTGCCCGGTTCAATATATTCGCCATCCGGGGTGCGGATCTTGGAGCCGTCCAGTTCCCGCTGGATCATACCGGCACTTGCGCCAATGGCTAAAATGCTCGACCCCAGCTCTTGCTGATAATTGTAGGAGATCGTTCCTGTGGTCCAGCGCTCTGCGCCAAATTCGTCGTTTTCCACATTAATGCCGATACCACCACTGGCAATGTACAAAGGCATATGTGCGCTGATGTTTTGGGTAGTTGGGCTACCTTCCAAGCCAGTCCATTGTTTTCGGAAAACCCCGGTGATACTGAGTGAGTTTTCCATACCCGCATACGCAGGATTCCAACCTAGTGGATTGAGCATGTACAGGCTATATTGCGCGGGCTGTTGCGCTATTGACAGGGTTGTTATCAAACTGGCAATTAGAAGGGTAAACCAATATTTCATGAACGAGCAGTTTAATCTATAATTCCGTTGTTTCTTAATATCCTTCCCTTAAATATCCAAAATCTTTTTCGCATCTGCTACATTTTGAACGGGCATTTGACAGGCATAGTCTCGACAAATGTAGATGTTTGTCACGCCGTTTGCATTTCTACCTGCCAAAAGTGGGAAGCGTTCGTCGGCTTCTGGGCTAACCATGAGTACTTTATTGGGAATGTAAAGTCGATTGAGTTCAATTGCGCGAGCTGAAGAATCTTGTCCGACCACCGCAATTTCATGCACCGGATGCACCAACCAGATCAAACCGCTCGCCCAGCGTGCAAAAGAAGACGGATAGCGCTCCACCGCGTCGCGCATGACTTTAAGCATATCGACGGCCAGCTCTTTATAATTGTTTTTGCCGAGTAGAATATTCAATTCCAACAGATTGTGAATCATTGTCGAGTTACCCGAGGGGGTGGCATTGTCGTACAATTCTTTGCGCCGGATCGGTATATCTTGTTGAGAACCAGTAGTAAAGAAAAAGAGCTTGCTTTGCTTATCGTAGAAGTTGGTGATGATAAAATCTGCCAGACTTTGAGCTTTTTCCAAAAGACGCAGGTCGAAATTGACCTGATAAACACTGAGAATAGCGTCGATCAGATTGGCATAATCGTCCAAAAAAGCTTCGTATTGAGCCTGTCCTTCCTTATAAGTATGATAAAAACTGCCATCAGATTGGCGAAATTTATCAAACAGGAAAACCAGATTTTTTTCTGCCATTTCCAGGTATTCGGGTTTGCCGAGTGCCGCGTAGGCTTTGGCGTAAGCCTTGCACATCAGACTGTTCCAATCGAGTAGAATTTTGTCATCGAGCCCGGGACGCACGCGTTTGGCTCTTGCCGCAAACAATGCCTCCCGGCCGGCTTTGAGTTTGGCTTTTAAAATGGACTCTTCCATGGAAAAGGTCTCTGCAAACTCCTCATAAGATTGTGCTCGCCAGAGGATATTCTTACCTTCCCAATTGCCCGCTTCGGTTACATCATAAAATTCGCAGAATAGCTCGGCTTCTTCGCCAAGAATTGTTTCAATTTCCGATTTATTCCAAACGTAATATTTACCTTCCTCGCCTTCGCTGTCGGCGTCCAGCGCAGAATAAAATCCGCCCTCCGGACTGGTCATTTCTCGCTCGATAAATTTAAGCGTTTCTTCGATGGTTTCCTTATATAATGTTTTGCCTGTAAAACGATAAGTATCGCTTAACAAACTTACCAGCAACGCATTATCATATAACATTTTTTCAAAATGTGGCACCAGCCAGGCTTTGTCGGTGGCATAACGCGCGAAACCGCCGCCGATTTGGTCGTAAATGCCGCCCTGAATCATGCAATCCAGCGAAAAAAGCACGTGGTTCCGGGCTTCTTCCTCACCGGTGTGATGATGATATTGTAACAAATACTCCAGCGTCATGCTGCCCGGGAACTTGGGCGCACCGCCAAATCCGCCGTTTTCACGGTCAAAACGGTTTTGAAGCTGATAATAAATATTTTGCAATAAAACGGGTGTGAACAGTAATTTTTCTTTTTGCGTACCGACCTGATCGCCCAGAAAGACGGAATCGGAGCTTTTTATAATAGCCATGAGTCGTTCGGCCTGATCGTCCACTACTTCACGCCGGTGGTAGAAATTCTGATAAATGTTTTGCAATACCTGCATCCAGGAAGGGCGATTGTACGCGGGCTGCGGCGGATAATACGTGCCGGCAAAAAACGGCCGCTTGTCAGGCAATAAAAAACAATTCAAGGGCCAACCACCGGAACCGGAGATGATCTGGCAGGCTTCCATATAAATAGAGTCCACATCCGGGCGTTCTTCGCGATCCACCTTGATGCTGACGAAATGCTCATTCATAAATGCTGCAATCTCTTCATTTTCAAAGGATTCTCGTTCCATGACATGGCACCAGTGGCAGGTAGAATAGCCAATACTGACCAGAATGGGCTTGTTTTCGCGGCGGGCTTTTTCAAAGGCTTCGGGTTTCCAGGCGTACCAATCGACCGGATTGTGCGCGTGTTGTAGTAAATAAGGGCTGGTCTCGTATTGCAGGCGGTTCATGTGCGTGTTATGTTGGTTTTATTAAGTCCAGGCTTTCCGGAGTTTCTGATGGCTGATTAAATCTGTTCGATTGATTCGTACTGCTACTTTGTCAACACGATTCGGGTGTCGGTTGTTTTAAATGGCATGAAAACAAAATCATTTCAGATTCATATATAATATATATAAATAGAGTATTTATTCAAGGAATGAATGATAAGGAGTACCCCGAGTTAACTTCAGGAATAATGGATGTTTTGACTTTGGAATGTAAGAAAAAAACTAGCTGATCGCGTGCGAAGTCAAGCGGCATTTTACCTTTAAAATCTGGCGAATTTCATCCAATTCCACATCGTAAGGTTTATACACCACGCTATTGTCGGAGATCAGGCGCAATTGGCGGATCTGATTGCCATCCTTTAATTGCTGTATTCTTTTGGCGACAACGACATCGGTTACAATCACGTACACCTGATTGTCGCGCAACGGCTCGCCGCGTTCCAACGGTTCACATACGACTACATCACCGTTAGTGACGGTCGGGAGCATACTGTCACCGCTGATTTCAAAGGCGATTAGATTACCTTCGTAACCAGGAATTGAGAATTTTTGCAAAGAATCCAGGAAATGGCGATCCTGATGCTCCAGAGCATAGCCGGCAAGGGCACGCTCCGGCACCAGGGTAATATTTTCGCGGCCGCCACGCTGGCGTTCTCGTAGGGAGCGAGTAGGAATCTCATCGTATGCAGGGCTGCCTTCCAAAAACATGTCTTCGCTGCTGCCAAATAAAAAATTAGCGTCGATGCCGTAGGTTTCAAACAATTTGTGCAACTGATCGACCGTAATATTCCGTTGTCCTTTTAAGATGCTGTTAATCACATGGTTATAAGTGCCGAGCTGTTTGGCAAGATCGGATTTACCTTTGATCAGGTTATATTTTTCAAGCTCCTCGTACACCTTACGAAAGCGTTGATTGACAATATGATCTGAAAAATTACTCATTTTAAACTAAAATGTTTTAAAAAGATTTGTTTTTAAAAACTTTTTGTTTTAATTTTGTATTGCACTGGCAATTTTTGTGACTGCTTGTGACAAAAAAGATTGAATAAAGATACAAGAAGTTTTTACAAAAACAAAAGTATGAGAGCGTATCAATCAAATGGTTTTTCTTCGGGAAGCCGTGCGAAACAACCGATGACGCGTGGCGCCAAAACCCCCGACAAGAGCGTGTATGTCACGATTTATGATGTAACGCTGGGCTGGATTCTCAAGAAACTCTGGCTGGGCCTGAAAAAAGTGTTTGTGTCTATTAAATATCACTTTTATAAATCCACTGACGGATGGTTCGGCGGCTGGCGTTTTTCCTGGTTCAAAATCGGACTGGCGGCGATTGCTGTTTTTATTGTATTGAAAAAAGATGTGCAATTTTCAATCAATATGAAAGCGCCTGCTAATTCGATTAATAACGTCTCAGAGCAAGTGGCTAAACCCACCCACACCAGTCAGCCAGGCAAGGCGGAGGAGTTGAACGTGACCAAAAGTATTTTTGGCATTGATAAGACGAAAGTAGCTTCAATCGACGAACTCGATGAGCAGCGCGTGAAAGGCTACATTCGTCGCTTCAGCAAAGTGGCCCAAGCCGAAATGCAGAAATTCAACATCCCGGCGAGTATCAAAATGGCGCAGGCTATCCTGGAAAGCCGGGCCGGCGAGGTAGAAAATGCCCGCCAGACCAATAATCATTTTGGGGCGCCGCTGGCCTATGACAACTACGACAGTGCCTGGGAAAACTGGCGTGCACACAGCCTACTGCTGCGCGGGCAATATCCACAGTTGTTCGAATTAGGCGCCAGCTATAAAAACTGGGCAAAAGCATTAAAGGAGCTGGGTTATAGCAAAGACAAGCATTATGACGATAAATTGATGGAAGCCATCGAGAAATATCAATTGTATCTGTTGGATGAAATCTAACAACAACATACGATTTTCCCGGAAAAAGCCTATCTTAGGTAAGCATTTTTCAAAAAAATGGGTGAATTTGGCTAAAAAACTGCTCATAAGGCTTGTACAATTATTGTTATTGCTGGTTTTTCCATTCGTATTGCTCGTGCGCGTGGCGGTATGGATACATGATCATTATGCTTTTCAAGGGTGGTTTTGCCTATTGCTGGGTGCGATGGTCGCAGCGGTGGTATTATTTGCTTATATTAGTTATTTACATGATTATTATATTGGCAAAGCGCTCAACGCCAGGATTTTACAAAGAAATTATGCTATTGTACTTATCATTGTTTTAATCTATTGTTTCAATAGCATTTGGTCGATTTCAGCAGCCAATGTCAAGGAAGTCGAAGTGAAAAAAGAATTCAGAAGCCTGCACCCGGTGCTTCGGCTAGGTATAAGTACTTTAATTTTAATAGATAAAGACCTGATCCTCACGGATGCTGAACGAAAACCTGAAGATTATCGTGACATGGGTCTGCCTTCCAAGCGTTACTCCTTACACTATGAACAAAGCACCGGGTATGCGCATGCGGTAGATATTCGAACCAAAGGGCATAGCTGGCTGCGCAATAAGCTGATTCAAAGTTACTTCCAATTGATGGGCTTCAATACGCTGGTGCACGTGGGCACCGCCGAGCATTTGCACGTATCTTTAAGTAGCCGGGACCGACCGGGAGGGATCTGAGAGGGGGAGACCTGGAGACTTTCGACTAAAAACTATTGACAATCAATCTATTCTATAAACAAACCTGAAATCATGAAAGCTAATTTTATCCCTGAGGGATTCCATACGGTGACGCCTTATTTACTGACCAAAGGCGCTGACAAAATTATTGAATTTGTAAAAAGGGTATTTGATGCCGAAGAAATCAGTCGAATGGACAATGCCGACGGCACGATCATGCATGCGCAGGTGCGCATTGGCGACTCGATGGTGATGCTAAGTGATGCTCGTCCGGAATATCCGGCGATGCCTGGCATGCTTTATTTATATGTGGAGAATGTGGATGCAGTTTATGACCGCGCCATTAAAGCCGGCGGGGTTTCCTTGCGCGAGCCGACGGACGAAGATTATGGTGATCGTTCCTGCGGTGTGCAGGACGTAGGGGGTAATCAGTGGTGGATCGCTACGCATCAAGAGGATGTTTCGCCGGAAGAAGCAGAGCGACGCATGAAAGAACATACCAAGTAAGAATTACTAAATAACCGGCTCATGCGATTTATTTTATTTACTTTTTGGTTAATAATTTTTACTTCTTGTCAACAACCATTACAAGAGGAAAGCTTGACTAATGCTGAAAAAGCTGAAACCATTGCCGATGTGCGGCAAATGCTCAACGATTATTTTTATGATATGCAAAACGTGGGACTGCTCTCAGAATTTAAATATCTGGATTCAACCCCTGATTTTTTCTGGGTTCCGCCGGGTTATGAATCGGCTATTGATTATGATTCTGTACAGGCTATTCTTATAAAAAGTGCACCTTTATATCGTTCCATCAGCTACCAATGGGACACTTTGCGTATTATTCCGCTGACAAAAGATTTAGTAAATTATACCGGAAGAATTAATGGAATTTTGATTGATGCCGCCGGAAATAGTACAACATTACAAATGCTCGAAACGGGGATTATAATAAAACGCCCGGACGGCTGGAAATTATTGAGCGGTCAATCGGCAATTTTATCAAATGGAGTAAATGAATTGCATTAAAGCTAAATAAAAATCATGAGCCAGATAAACACAAAACTCACCGGCAGTGCGCCTATCTTTATTGTAAAAGACATCATAAAATCAGGCGAGTATTATAAAAATATACTTGGCTTTGATTTTAAAGATTATTGGGGTAATCCGCCTACCTTTTGTATGCCAGAGCGCGATCGGTTGTCTGTTTTTCTGCAACAAGCCGGCGATCCGGCGAAGATTCAACCCAATGGCAAGATCAATCATGATATGTGGGACGCTTATTTTTGGCTGAATGATGCGGAAGCGCTTTTTAATGAATATAAAGATAAAGGAGTGGAAATATTATATGAACCCACCATTCAAAAATTATATCAAATGAAAGAGTTCGCAATCAAGGACTTAGATGGTTATATCCTTGCGTTTGGTCAGGATTGGACAGAGCAATTGAAATAAATAAACTAAAAATCAAGGCCGATTTTTATATGCCCCCAGCCATGACTCAATCCGTTTTTATAATCTGGTGATATAAACATTCTTGTAAATTCGATATTTACTTTTTGATAAGTTATTATTATACCCACTGCACCGGAGGCTATAATTCGCTCTATTTGTGAAGCAGGAAGACTGTAAATATTATTTCGGGTAAATAATCCGCCTTGTAAGGTAGCATCATAACCGACGGACTTTATATTTCCACTTACTACTCCGTGAATGTAAAATTTATTTCCATTTACTTGTTTGTGAGGTTTAAAATAAGGCTTAAAAAAACCTATCCTTGCAGCCGCTCCGATTGCCAGGTCATCGTATAGCGTACCGATTCTTATATTTGTATAACCCAGTAATTCCAGGTGTTTACGTAACCACAAGCCTTTTTCAAACTGAAAATCATAGTTTAAAATCAGGTCATTTGCCAATTGAAACTGCCAGCCTCGGGGAGTTATATTAGCCAGCCAGCGATGAATACCTTCTTGCATTTCTTTACATTGAGCGCAAGGCCCTATGATGCCGATATCAAATTGTGTAATAATTTTTTGATGCTTTGCAGACTGCGTAGAGTTCTGAAAATGAGATAGATACAATAGTCCGGAGAAAGGGCGTTCACCGGTTTGAATGGTATCCCTCGAAATGCTGGGCGGCGTAAAACAATCCTGCTCAATTGCAACTCCGTATTGCTGAAAGGCTTTATTTTTGAAGGATAGGAGCGCATTTGAAACCGGCGATTTTTTTACAAATGAGTGCCCCAATTCCAGCCGAATGCCCTGTGTATAATAACGATCCGTAGCATTAAAAAAATCATTATCATAAGTAAAGCTGAAATAAGAACGCTGCCGATATAATGTATCAGGAGTTTGACCTTTGGCTAAATGAGATATAAAGAAAAGTAAATAATAAAATAATAAATATTGCGATCTCATTGATTTTGAATAGTTTCTAAAGCTTTCTTTTATTCATAATCAGATACGTTTTTTTTAATGAAACCGGATTTAAAGATGGTAATAAAAACTTATTTCCTTATCACTTTTACAACTTTTTGAATTCCCCGGACAAGCAAGAAAATCAATAATGATAGGATTGGGAGCAGTACAATCAGCACTGTGTAAATAATCCAGATCATTGCTCTTTTTTCATTTGTAAAAACGTAATTCCAGTTGCCGCTCAGGAAATAAGAGACGAAGCCCCACAGGATGCCCATTCCCAAAGCGAATTTGACCACAATCCGAAAGATCTTTAGACCTCGACTCATTGGGGTGGAGCGCTTGCTCAAAGCAACAAACAAGTAAGGAAAACTGATCAAAACTACCCAGGAAATAAGCGTTCCAGCCGGCACATAAGGTTCTTTTAGAATTGGAAAATGCAAAATTGCGTTGCCTGTTATCAGCAAAAATCCGCCGATGAGCACGACTAATGCAACAATAATAATTTTTATGATCCTTAAATTAAATTTCACGATTTATTACTTTTTAATATCTCCTTCAAATAATAACTTTATATTCGGATCCAGCTGAATGTTCTTCGGCGATTGCGATGTCTTGATTTTGAAGGCTTGATTTTGTTGATTGATTTTCAATGTTTCGATCTGTTTTTCACTGTTTTGTGCATTTGAAATTGCTATATCCAATGGAAATTGGAAGACCGCATTTTTTTGCGTTTGATTTACTTGTAATGTAATTTCTTTATTTATAGTATCATATTTCCATGTAACTTCCAACTGCGGATGCCCGGCTGTAAAAAGCCACTGCTGAAAAAATTGTTTCAAATCTTTGCCGCTTACTTCTTCTATTACATTTTGAAAATCAGTAGTTAACGCATTACTAAATTTATAGCGATCATAATACGTCCGAATACCTTTCCAGAAAGCAGAATCACCGACCTCCTGACGCAGCATATGCAGCACCCAGCCGCCTTTTTGATATGAATTCGTGTTGAGCAGTTGGTTGTAATTGGTGATCGTCGTATCCACCACCGGCCGGAAATTCCGGCTGGTAAATCGAATCACCTGCTGCCGGTCCTCGATCAATTCTTTTCTCGCGGCATCCACACCGTGTACGCTTTCATTATATAATATGGTGAAATACGTCGCAAAACCCTCACTGAGCCACACATGATGCCAGTTTGCTTCGGATGCGGAATTACCAAACCACTGGTGCGCAATCTCATGCGCGATCAGGCTCTCGCGCTCGCGCCCGCCGGTGACCGAATTTTCAAAATAAAAGATATTGCTCGCGTTTTCCATGCCGCCGTAGCGGGTTTTGGACTGCACGTTCGCCAGTTTTTTGTGCGGATAAGGCGCCACATTTGTAATAAACCAATCCAGAATGCCCACCGCCGGTTCAAAATCATAAAAACCCTCAAGTCGATTATCCGGGAAAACCCAGGTGGATACTGGGATTCCGTGCGTTTCGCCGGCGAGCCTTACGGCAAAAGGCGCTACGCCAATCACCATTACTTTGGTCGGCAGCGGCACCGTTTCCGCCCAGTGGGTGAGCTTCAAACCATTGTCAAGATTGGTTTCTTCGAGTTGAATGCCATTGGCAACCACCTGAAAATGGTCGGGAGCGGTCACAATGAATTCCACCGAAGCCTTGTCGGACGGGTGATCCACGGTCGGGAGCCAGTGGTGAGCACGGTTGGGCCAATTGTCGCCAAAGAAAGTTTTGTCGCCAAATTTATTTTGGTCGATGACCAAACCATCTGCCGGAATGCCTTGATAATCAATTTTAAATGCAAGTGTTTCGTTTGTTTTGGCAGGAGAAGGCAATTGAATGGTGAGTCGATCATTCTTGTGTTCAAATTTCAGCGGTTTGTCACCCAAAAGCACCTCGTTCACCTTCATTCCAATACTGTTTGTACCCTGACTGGTGAGATCCAGGTAGAAAGAGGATACAGGCTGTTTAAAGCGAATTTGAATCAACGCATTGCCCCATATTTCCTCAGTTTCATTGAGCATGATAGAAAAAGCGTAGTGTTGCATGTCGAGTTGTGCCAGGCGCTCGTAATGATTTTGGGCGATCAGCCAAACCGGAATGGTAAAGGCAAATACAATTGTCCAAATTGTCCGTCGGGTAGAATGTGTTTTCGGCATCGTAAATAAAATCGTTTTAAGTGGTTGTTTATCAGGTTTTTAAGACTTGAGATTTGCTTTTTAGAAAAGCAGTAAACCCTGAATTTGGTTTGTTCCCGCTTCAATAATACGATAATTTAGTACTTCTTTTCAAGCAGGACCTAGTTAAACCCACGGAAAACAAGCTTTTCTATTTTTGTTAGACAAATCAACCAAAAAATATTTTTATTATGTCGCAAAATCGAATTATTATTTTTGATACGACCTTGCGCGACGGCGAGCAGGTGCCAGGCTGTAAATTGAACACCGAACAAAAGATAAAAGTAGCGCTACAACTCGAGCAACTCGGCGTGGATGTGATCGAGGCGGGTTTTCCCATTAGTAGCCCCGGCGATTTTGCGGCGGTAGAAGCGGTTTGCAAAGCAGTGAAAAACCCAATTGTTTGTGGCTTGTCGCGGGCGGTGGAGCAGGATATTAAAGTGGCTGCCGATGCACTGAAACATGCCAAAAATCCCCGGATTCATACAGGAATCGGTACTTCTGATTCGCATGTGCAGTTCAAATTGCGCACTACGCGCGAGAAAGTGCTGGAACGTGCGGTGGCTGCGGTCAAGCTGGCCAAAAGCTTCGTGGAAGATGTCGAGTTTTATGCGGAAGACGCCGGGCGTACCGATAATGAATTTCTGGCAAAGGTCACTGAAGCCGTGATTAAAGCGGGCGCTACGGTAATCAATATTCCCGACACTACAGGCTATTGCCTGCCGGAACAATACGGTGCAAAAATCAAATACTTGGTTGAAAATGTGCCGAATATACATAAAGCAATTCTTTCAACACATTGCCATAATGATCTGGGGTTAGCCACTGCCAATTCTATTTCAGGTGTGATCCACGGCGCTCGGCAGATCGAATGCACGATCAACGGCGTGGGTGAGCGTGCCGGCAATACCGCGCTCGAAGAAGTGGTGATGATCTTAAAACAACATCCCGAATTAAATTTGGAAACCGGTATTAACACACGTCTGCTGAATTCGGTCAGCCGACTGGTTTCCGAAAGCATGGCCATGCCGGTGCAGCCGAATAAGGCAATCGTTGGGGCCAATGCTTTCGCGCATTCGTCAGGTATTCATCAGGATGGCGTGATCAAAAAACGCGAGACTTACGAGATCATCGATCCGATTGAAGTCGGTGTGGATACCTCCAAGATTGTGCTCACAGCACGCAGTGGCCGCGCGGCTTTGGCGTATCGCGCAAAAAATATCGGCTATAATCTGACGAAAGATGAGCTGGATGTCGTTTATACCAAATTCCTGGAAGTCGCGGATGTGAAAAAGGAAGTGGACGACAATGATCTTCAGTTTATTATGGAAAAGGTGCATATTGCGATGACGGTTTAGGTGGTAGAGAGGGTTGAGGAGGTTTAGTTTAACAAGTTTAAATGCACATGAATACAGGAACACAACGAACATGAGCACAACAAATAAAACATTATTTGATAAAATCTGGGATGCGCACGTGGTGACCACCATCGAAGGGGGGCAGGATGTGCTGTATATTGATCGCCATTTTATACACGAAGTGACCAGCCCGCAAGCGTTTGACGGCTTGTCCAATCGCGGTATTGGTGTGTTTCGCACCGATAAAACCATCGCAACCGCGGACCACAATGTACCGACCAAGCATCAGGATCAACCCATTCAGGAGCCACTCTCCCGGTTTCAGGTACAAAAACTGGTGGAAAACTGCGCAGAATTTGGCGTGGAACTCTACGGACTCGGACATCCGTATCAGGGCATTGTGCACGTGATCGGCCCGGAACTGGGCATCACGCAGCCGGGCATGACCATTGTCTGTGGTGATAGCCACACCTCTACGCACGGCGCCTTTGGTACGATTGCTTTCGGTATTGGTACGAGTCAGGTGGAGCAAGTTTTAGCCTCTCAATGTTTATTGCAAAAGCGTCCCAAGCGCATGCGCATTACGGTGGACGGGCAGTTGCAAAAAGGCGTTCTTTCCAAAGATATTATACTGTACATCATATCACAGCTTACCGCAGCAGGTGGCACGGGCTATTTTGTCGAATACGCAGGCTCGGCGATTCGCTCGCTTTCGATGGAGGCACGGATGACCATTTGCAATATGAGCATCGAAATGGGCGCGCGCGGCGGCTTGATCGCACCGGATGACATTACATTTGCGTATGTAAAAGGTCGAGAATTTGCACCCAAAGGTGAAGCCTGGGACAAAGCCTTAGCCTATTGGAAAACCTTATATTCCGATGAAGGTGCTGTTTTTGATAAAGAATATCATTTCAAAGCCGAAGACATCGAACCGATGGTGACTTACGGTACGAATCCGGGCATGGGCATCAAGATTTCTCAGTCAATCCCTAAGATCAACAGCGAAACCGGGCAATCTTTTGCCAAATCCCTGGAATATATGGGCTTCCAGGCGGGCGAAAGTTTATTGGGCAAACCGGTCAACTACGTTTTTATTGGCAGTTGTACAAATTCCAGAATCGAAGATTTACGTATGGTTGCCGAGTATGTCAAAGGCAAAAAGAAAGCCAGCCATGTAAATGTAATGGTAGTGCCGGGTTCGCAACAAGTAGCGGCGCAAGCCAAAGCCGAAGGTATTGATAAAATCCTGATCGAAGCGGGTTTTGATTTCCGGGAGCCGGGCTGCTCGGCTTGTCTGGGTATGAATGAAGATAAAATTCCGGCAGGTGAATATTGTGTTTCTACCTCGAATCGCAACTTTGAAGGACGACAGGGACCCGGTGCGCGCACGATTCTGGCAAGTCCGCTTACAGCGGCGGCGGTGGCGATTGAGGGAAAGATTACGGATGTGAGGGACAAGCTGAATTGAGTTGGAAGTACGAGGTACGAAGTACGATTTTTCAAAGTAAGAAGTTGGAAGTACGAGGTACGCCATTATAAAGTAGAAAGTACAAGGTGCGTAGTACGCTATGTACTAACCAGATTCTACAATAGAGCACACATTTTGTTGTCTTTTGTATTTCTAACTTCGTACTTATAAAATAAAACAATTTACACAATGAATCAGGATTTGAAAAAGCGGACACAGGACTTCGCAATTTCCGTCATAAAGGTAATGGAACAATTGCCAAATGTCTCGACATTCAAAATAATTCACAATCAAATCATTCGTTCAGCTACTTCAGTGGGAGCCAATTATAGAGCTGCAAGAAGAGCAAAATCAACTGCGGATTTTATTAATAAATTAAAAATTGTTGAAGAGGAATTGGATGAGACCATGTATTGGCTTGAAATTACGCGTTCGCTGTTGCCTGATAAGGATGCTATATTTG
>CAZGAU010000012.1:0-2870 GCA_964523725.1 uncultured Saprospiraceae bacterium | reverse complement strand
ATGTATTGGCTTGAAATTACGCGTTCGCTGTTGCCTGATAAGGATGCTATATTTGAACCAATTTATAAAGAATCGAATGAATTATTAGCTATTGTGGTCAGTGCCATCAAAAAAGCAAGATTAAATCAAGAAGTAAAAAAATAAAGGGAGTGCCGGACGTACCTCGTACTTCCAACTTTGAATTATGGAAAAATTCCAAACATTAATATCAACCGCGGTGCCGCTGCCTATCGAGGACGTGGACACGGATCAGATCATTCCGGCGCGGTTTTTGAAAGCCACTACCCGTGAGGGTTTTGGTGAAAATCTGTTTCGTGACTGGCGCTATAAAAATGACGATACGCCCAAAGCAGATTTTGTGCTCAATAATCCAATCTATGGCGGAAAAATCCTGGTGGCAGGCAAAAACTTTGGTTGCGGCTCCAGCCGGGAGCACGCGGCCTGGGCAATTCACGATTATGGATTTAAAGTGGTGATTTCCAGTTTTTTTGCAGATATTTTTCGTGGTAATTGCCTGAACAATGGATTGTTGCCGGTGCAAGTCTCGGATGAATTTTTACATGAAATTTTTTCGGCGATTGAAAAAAATCCAAAAACTGAACTGGCGGTTGATCTGGAAAAGCAAACTGTTACGCTGCTGGAAACCGGCAGTTCGCAGACATTTGATATTGATCCGTACAAAAAAGTTTGTATGCTCAACGGATATGACGATATTGATTACTTATTGAGTATCAAGGACAAAATTGTGTCTTTTGAGCAAAACCGCGTCTAAACCTTTGTAGAGATAAACACTATTTAATATTTAAATTTTTTATTTCCATGAACAAGAAAATAGCCGTACTCCCCGGCGATGGCATCGGCCCGGAAGTTGTAGAACAAGCCATTAAAGCCCTGGATGCAGTGGCTGATCGTTTTGAACACCGGTTTGACTACTGCTACTGTGAAGTGGGCGCAGTGGCCATTGACAGTACCGGCGATCCATTGCCCCAGGAAACACTGGATGCCTGCCTGAAAACCGATGCGGTGCTTTTTGGCGCCATTGGTCACCCCAAGTACGACAACGACCCCACCGCAAAAGTCCGCCCGGAACAAGGCCTCTTACGCTTGCGCAAGAGCCTGGGTTTGTACGCCAATATTCGCCCCGTTGCCACGTATGAATCTTTGCTAAAGCTTTCCCCGTTGCGCGAGGATCGTGTGCGCGGCACGAATTTGGTGATCTATCGGGAACTGACCGGCGGTATTTATTTCGGCGCTAAAGGCAGGAATGAAACCAACACCGAAGCTTTTGACCATTGCACCTATGCGGATTTTGAAATCGAACGCATTGCCAGACTGGCATTTGAACATGCGAAAACCCGGAGAAAAAAGGTGACTTTGGTGGATAAAGCGAATGTGCTGGAGACTTCCCGCCTGTGGCGCGAGTTAGTGACCAAAATTGCCAAAGACTATCCGGATGTAACTTTCGAATGTATGTTTGTGGATAATGCTGCGATGCAGCTGATTCAATATCCCACCCAATTTGATGTGATTTTGACCGAAAATATGTTCGGTGATATTCTATCGGATGAGGCGAGCGTGTTGCCTGGTTCGATGGGCTTGTTGCCTTCGGCATCGGTGGGGGAGAAGACGGCACTTTTCGAGCCGATCCACGGTTCGTATCCGCAGGCGGCGGGCAAAGACATTGCCAACCCGATGGCGGCCATCCTTTCCGTAGCGATGATGCTCGATCATTTTGGTTTGTATAAAGAAGCAACTACGGTGAGAGACGTGGTTACTCAAATCCTGGAGGCGGGCTTCGGTACGCCGGAGATTCAACCCAATACGGTTTGCGGCTGTGCGCAGATCGGGGATCTGGTAGCTTCGGCTATTCTTTCGGATGGAGGCGATTTCCGGCAGCGAAAGGAAAAAATTGAAGAGAGTATTTCGACGATTATTTGATATTAGAACGATTATTTTGGTTATGAAAGAGGATATAACGACAAGTTGTATCCTCTTTTTATTATGCGAATGTAATTATATTTATTATAACAATTTGTGCACTGATTTATAGAATTAACTTGTCTGATTTATACTTCCATGTGTATCATATTAGATGGTTTTTATATAAGATTTACATCATAATTGTGAATTGTATTTATGTTGATGCGCTAATATTTTTCTAGGTATTTATATTTCATTTTATAAAGTACTGTATTTTATAATTTTATAATTATAGTTTTTGCTTGCTATGTAAAATTAATAACTCTTCTGCTGTATCACATTATAATTTTTTAATCAAACCTCATTAAGGGCAGAGTACAGTACAGACTTCAAAATCGGAACTTTTTGATTTTCGGTTACTGAATATCGAGGAACTTCTTCAGATTAGAAAACTCTAATCGACAAATTTTTGCACATAAGTTTTTGATTTTCAATTTTTTATGATTGGAGTGGTGATTTGCAAACCGTCTCGCGATGATGCACCCTTGCATCATTTGATGTTTCTTGAATATATTTGTCCCCGTAAGACGATTGAATATAAAACAGAAGAGCGAATAGACAAGAATTTACTTACTAAATTTAAATTTTCCAATCGTTATTTTTACTTCTTATGCCATCAATTTACATTGGATGGCAAGGTAGATTCTTGCATTAATTCTCTTCTCTAGGATTTTCAGAATAATAATGACGACATAATTCGGAGAAGCAGTCCTCAGAATGTTTTGACTTATGGCTTCTCAAAAGTAAGGCTATGTATTAGCGTTATCATAATCTAAATTTTTTAACCTAATTCTTAACAAATTGTAATCTTATGAGTAAAATTAATTTTACTTATGTACCCAAATGGCTATTACTCTCAGTAGCCATTTTGCTGGTCTCTTTCCGTAGTT
>CAZGAU010000011.1:0-56034 GCA_964523725.1 uncultured Saprospiraceae bacterium | reverse complement strand
TTTGGAAGTCCAAATTTCCGGGGGTAAGGCTCCTTTCCAGTATCAGTGGAATGACAATAATCTCTCGGGTAACCAAGTAAACAACTTAAAATCAGGCGATTACAGCGTAACGGTCACCGATGTACTTGGCACTAGCCGGTCTGCGAAGTTCACTATAGCTCAACCAAATCAACTGACCGCCGAAATTACCAGCAAAAGAGGAGCTACGACTGAAACGACTAATGATGGTCGTGCTACGGTAGAATTCAAGGGTGGGAGTGGTACTCCAACCTTTAAATGGGATAACGGCGAAACAGTAGCTTCCGCCAGAGAACTATCAATCGGGACGCACAAAGTAACAGTCACGGATGCCAATGGCTGTACTTCGACTGCCTCTGTGGAAATTCCAAAAAGGATTTTACCGGATCTGACCCTCGATATGCTCAAGAGTGGACAAGCCATTCGTATCGAACAATTACAATTTGAAGCGGACAGTACGAATATTAATGAGCCTTCCATGCCGGTGTTGAATGAGTTGTATGATTTTCTGATAGAGAATCCTACCATTGTTGTAGAGATCGGCGGACACACGAACAGTCTTCCGCCTGATGAATACTGCGATCGCATTTCTACCGAACGGGCACAGGCAGTCTCCAGCTATCTGGTTGAAAAGGGCATCAATCCAAAGCGCTTGTATGCAAAGGGTTATGGAAAACGTTCGCCCATCGCGAGCAATGACACGCCCGAAGGCAGGCGACGCAATCAGCGGGTAGAAATTAAAATTCTGGAATTGAATGACAACGATTAAGCATATTTAAAAATAACAAACAAAGGGAGCGAATGCAGCTGTAAGGTAGTATTGGCTCCTTTTGATTTTAAAGAATTTATGATTCCAACCATTCCGATTATTTACCTCGTCTTTAATATCTGACAATTAATTCCGACAGGATTATTGTATATTTGAAATCTGGATTTACTGACTGGAAATTTTTACAAAAACTTTTTCACCCGATTCTCAAACAAAAAACATCCGCTGGTTATGAAAGCTGCACTTTTCAGCATGTTTGCATTATTACTCTCCATTTCCGTTTTTGGACAATTTTCTGCAAATTCCGAAGAAGCCGAACAAAAATTAAGAAGCGTTGCCAATATTAAATCCAATACCTCTGGCAAAAGCGATTTTGAACGGCGCTACGCCAACGTTCAGGGCAATCCATATTTATTTGACGATTGGCAGGTAGGCAATGCAAAGCTCGTCGGTAGCGATACATTTGAAGTGACCTTATTGATGAACATCGACCTGGTAAGTCATTTGCTAATATTACAACTGGAAGATGGTTCTATCGGATTTATCAGTCCATTTAATATCCATGAATTGACGGTCAGGGAAAAACTTTATCATATTCGCAACATTGTGGTGTTGCCGGAAAGCGTTGTGGAAGGCAACAACAATGGCCAAAAGTATTTTTATGAATTGATGCACGACGGGCGATTCAATCTGCTTAAAAGAACTTCAAAAAGAATCAATAGACCCATTGCCACGCCATATGAGGTGAGCGATGGCAAGACCGAGGTAATTACTACAGAAACGTACTGGCTGAGTGAAGCCGAAAAACCCTATCAAAGAATCACACTCCGGCGCAAATCTATCGAAAAAGCGTTGCCTTCTTACGGTATAGAAATCCGACAAATTGCAAAAAAGAATAATCTATATTTCTATGAATTGAAAGATTTGATCACTTTACTTGAATTTCTGGAAAAATTCTAGCAATCTTCCTGATCACATCCAGAATTCGAGGTTTCCATTTCGAATGTTGCATGATGGATATGGAGATGCTCCAGCTCGTGAGCAGCTTCTTTCTTTATCTTTTGTGCTTCTTCCAGGTTGACTTCCTCTTCCAAAACCAGATGTGCGGTTAATGCATTTTCAGTGGTACTCATCGCCCACACGTGTACATGATGCACCGCTTTTACGCCGGTAATTTGTTGTATTTTCGATTTAACCTCTTCCAGGTCGATATTGGGCGGCACGCCATCCATCGCAAGGCGGGTACTTTCAGATAACAGTCCCCAGGTTCCCCAAATAATCACGATAGCAATGATCAAACTCGTCACCGGATCCACCCAGATCCAGCCGGTATATAGAATCAACACCCCAGCCAGCACTACGCCCACCGAAACCAAGGAATCGTACACCATATGCAGATAGGCACTTTTGATATTGATATCTCTTTTTTGATCTTTTAAAAAAAGCAAGGCTGTGGCTGTATTGATCAAAACGCCGATCGAAGCCACGATAATGATCTCTTTACCAAGGGTTTCTACCGGATTCCAAAAACGACGAACCGCTTCCCAAATGATGGCGCCCACGGCCACCATCAATAAAATGGCGTTGAACAAGGAAGCCAGAATCGAACTTTTTTTGTAGCCATAAGTATAGGTATCCGTACGCTCTTTTTGGGAAAGCTTGACAGCAAGGAAGGAGAAAAACAAGCCCGCTGTATCACTCAGGTTGTGGCCCGCATCGGTGAGCAAAGCCAGGGAATTAATACAGAAACCAACACCAGCTTCAATGATGACAAATAGTAAATTCAGGCTCAATCCGATGATTAACGCCCGCGTGATTCGTTCTGGCGTAGTATGATGTTGATGCGCGTGTTCCATTTCGGAATTTTTACATTACATTCATCACATAGAACTCGCGACTTAAGTTGATGTTCGATCCAATCGCTTCGATCCTTCACGAACCGTGAGTTTGGGCAAGGTATTATTTTCAATAAATGTTCGTACGGCTTCAGGATTGGTTTTGGAATATTCGCGCAAAGCCCAGCCGGCGGCTTTCTGTACAAAAAACTCCTTGGAATTAGCTCGTTTTAGAATAAAGCTGAATAATAATTGCTGGTTGGTTTTTTCTTTGTAATCCAATTGGAATAAAATAGCCGAGCGTTGCAGCCAGAAATTTTCGGATTGAATCCAGCGACCGGGGTACTGCGAAATTTTATTCGGATAACGAAGCAGAATTTTACCTGCCAGCTTCGGCGCCAGAAAATCCACTGTATCCCACCAGGATTTCTGCAAAATCAGCACTTCAAATGTTTCTAAAAAACTGTCATCCAGCAATTTAGTTCGTTTTCCAAGCAGGTCGTTTACAAAATATTGCATTTCGCGTTTTTCCTCTTGAAAACAAAGCCTGCACACTTCTTTCAGGTCTGTACCTTCCGGAATATCCTGATTTTGAATAACTTGCTTTGATAACTCAGCCCGCTCCGGCTTTTTAAGCCCAAAAAACTCGAACTGATTTTTCATATACCGCTTCATTTGAACGGCATTTTCCGGGTTGGCATGCTGTTGGTAAAGTTCCCGCACAGTGGAAACGTATAATTGTGGGGTATTCATTTTATAAAAAAATTTGAACTCAACTACAAATTACGCAAAGTTTCCAATAATTGGTCTTCGCTCACCGGCTCCAGTTTTACCGGCACCAGTTGGCTGGAAATCTGATCAATTATGCGTAGCCCAAAGTGTAATTGCCTGTCTTTCAAAGCGATAATCAGTGCATACGCCGATAAGTTCACTGGAATATTGAAAGCGGTAAAGCGATTGCCATGGAGATACATACGAGCAACGGAATGAATATCTTTAAAAACGAGAAAAGCCGCCTGATCATCAAAGCTTTCCACATCGGCCACGCTGCGAGCGCTCACCATAGTTCGCACAGTTTTCTTGGCATAAAAATACTGACATCCGTACCAGTTGAATGCTTCGATTTCAAAATGAAAATATTTTTTTCCGGATATTTTCCTGATTTTCAGAGGCTTATCCACAACCAGCTTCCAGTCGAAAATAGGGTTAGGGTTAAAAGGCAAAATAGAGGAAGAACTACCGGCAAACAACCGGATTGCTACAGGATTGGTGAGGCTTTGATGCACCGGAACCTCTACAGTGATGGGCTCGCGCAATTCAAGGGGTTGATGATTCTGGGTCGCAAATAAAAAAAACTGCCCCGCCGCTTCCAGCAAACGATCTTCCGAAGTCGCCATTCGGTTGGACAAAACCATTTCACCTTTTTGAAAAACTTCGCGAAGATGAATTTGCACTTCTCCCGTTACCGGATTTCCGAGCGCATCGCTAAAGCAATCGGGTTGGAAGCTGAACCGGGCGCCTTTCCTGCCAACAATTGTTGTAACTCTCGAAGCATCAATAGAATAAATACGGACTTTGTCTTCCTTTTCGGCAAAGAAGTTGTTGAGTAATAATGGAGCATTGCCGCCCAAAACCCTCGTCACGGAATCTGATTTTGTCGTCATAACAAATAAGTTTTCTCATAAAAAAATTTCAGATTTCCTCCCAAACGCTACGTTAGAATGGCAAAACAAACAGGCTCATTTGATAGAAAAGTAGATTTCCAGGGTAGTATGTGCTAACAAATATAAGAACTTACGCCAAAAAATGCCGGGCGAATCGTAAATTATCGCGGTTAAATGACACATTTTTTTCAGATGCATACAAAAAACATGTGTATTGAAATTTTTCTTAATTTTTATATTCGGTGCTTATATTCTGATGATGAATGATATATCCAGTTTGATTTTCATAATATACAAGCTTCCTGAATGTATAATGGACGGATAATTGCTGCTCAGGGCTCCAAAGGCTTTGCAAGAATTGGCAACACCAAAACACGAAAATACCAGAACATATTCGTCGCACACAAACACAATCTATATGAAACCACTAGCGGAAAGAATGCGCCCCACCGACTTTGACACCTTTGCCGGTCAGGAGCATCTGGTTGGTAAAAATGGCGTATTGCGTAAAGCAGTTGAAGCCGGCAACATCCCTTCGATTATACTATGGGGACCGCCAGGGGTGGGCAAAACCACGCTGGCCAGGGTCATCGCAAATCAGTTGCAACGTCCGTTTTATACACTCAGTGCAGTACATTCCGGTGTAAAAGATGTTCGGGAAACAATCGAAAAAGCCCGCAGCCAGAAGTTTTTTACAGCGCCAAACCCAATATTATTTATCGACGAAATTCACCGTTTTAATAAATCGCAGCAGGATTCCTTACTCGGGGCAGTGGAGGAAGGTATTGTGACATTAATCGGCGCCACTACCGAGAATCCATCTTTTGAGGTAGTGCCTGCTTTGCTCTCGCGTTGTCAGGTGTACATTTTGTATCATTTGAAGCCGGAAGAGCTGGTTTTTCTGGTGGATCAGGCGATTGCAAAGGATGAATATCTCAAAGAAAAGCAAATCGAAATCCAGGAATACGATGCGCTACTGCGCTACTCGGGTGGAGATGCCCGAAAACTGTATAATATCCTGGAATTGTCCACAAATGAAGTGGGGAAAGGCGAGCAACTCATTATCACCAACGAACTGATTGTCAATAAAGTGCAGCAAAATATTGCCATGTACGATAAAGGTGGCGAGCAACATTATGATGTAGCTTCGGCTTTTATTAAGTCGATTCGAGGAAGCGACCCAAATGCGGCGGTTTACTGGCTGGCGCGAATGATCGAAGGCGGTGAGGATGTTAAATTTATTGCCCGGCGCATGATGATCTCGGCTGCGGAAGACATCGGTTTAGCCAATCCCAACGCCCTGCTTATGGCTACTACGGCTTTTCAGGCGGTGCAGGCAGTCGGTTTGCCCGAGGCGCGCATCATTTTGTCGGAAGCCGTGATTTATCTGGCAACCTCTGCCAAGAGCAATTCCGCTTACATGGCGATCAATAAAGCGCAGGAACTTGTGCGGCGCACCGGGGGACAGCCCGTTCCGCTTCATCTACGCAATGCACCAACCCAGCTAATGAAAGATTTGAATTATGGAGAAAATTACAGGTACGCCCATGATTATCCGGGCAATTTTGTAGAACAGGAATTTCTTCCGCAGGATTTGAGCAATACAAAATTATTTGAACCACAGCAAAACCCCACGGAAGAAAAAATGCGACAAAAACTTAAGAATCAATGGAAAAAATATAAATATTAAAATAAATTTGAGATATAAAACCTGAACTTTTATTTTCCGTAACCGCTGGTGATTCCTTTTTTGTTTTGTGCAGCTTCGTATTCTTTCAGCGCTTCCATCGAAGCGTTTTTCAGGCTGAAAAAATCTTTCAGATTTACATCCGGATTTACAAAAGCAGGTTCTACATTTTCAAAAAATGTCTTCAGATAATTAGTAATATCTAATCGAGCATCTCTGGAAAGCAAGGTGAAGTTGTCCACTTTATCCAATAAGAAAGATTTCTTAGCCAAAAAATACCCCAACGTACCGCGCATGGTTTCCTGGTCAACGGGATTACCAAGGTAAAGACGATCGCGAATGCTAGTCAAGCCGATATCGCCCTGAGGAATCGCATAGGAAGTATTTACCAAACCTGAAAAATCGAAGTCATAAGGTACGGGAATCGATTTGCCGCCGTTTTCCGGCTTCACCAGTTTTACATTGCGCAGCATAACCATGTTAAAATCTGCATTGCCTATCATATACTGGAACAAAGCCATGATACTTTCATCCTTTGCTGAAATGGAATCGATACTTACATTCATCTGCTCAAACTCAAGCCCCCCAACCCTGGCTGCCATTTCATCTGTATCTTCTATAATAAAACCGTAACGTCTTATTTTTCCCATTTTACCTTCGGAATCTTCGTAGGTAATTTTTACCAGTTGAACGCGGTAGCTATTGGGCGTCAGTTCACTATACAGTTGATAAGCAAGGTATTCTCTCAACAAGTATTCATTACCGATGCCTTTATCATCAACGCAGTGCGTTACCAGTTTTAGGTCGTTGAACTCGCGGTTGAGCCCGGCTGCTTCCAGTTTCTTTTTCGGAAACTTCAGTTTCACAGGGGGAAAGTCACACACCCGCCGGCGAAATTTGCCACGGGGTTGAACTTCCATATCTTTTATAACTTCATTGCCGTTTTGATCCTGGTAAATAAGCTTAGCGTCCAAAAAATCTTCGGTGCGGCGCTCTTCGATGAGGCTTTTCAAATCGGTGGTAATCGTAATATCCAGTACATCGCCCTGGCGCACCAGCTTATCAAATATGGTTTTTTTATCCGGATTATTGGTAAGGGGATTGGCAGCTGAATAAGCAACATTTGCGCAAAGCAAAATGTTACATGTAATTGTAAGTGCTAATAACAGTCGTTTGTGGGTGACCATAACTGGTTGTTTTTGTTTCAAATATGAAAGATGTCGGATGATAAAGCAATTTTTTTCGATTGCTACCCTGAAAGATTCGAGGAATTGGTGAAAGTTGCTTCTTTATCAAAAGTTTAACATTGTTTAAATCATTACAAAAACGTATTTTTGGGGGTGATTGTTCATAAAATTCGCCACAAATCTACACGCAAACAAAATAAAATTTCAACCTAAGCCAATTAATTAATTGTTAACAGTTTTTTATTTTTAAATAGCTCAAAAAACCGAATAGCATATTGAATACATACTAATTCACCATATCCGTTTTGTAATAAAAGCGACTTTCAAAACTTAATAATTAATAATGCCTCAACTCAAGGTATTTCGCTGGTTTTTGCTGTTATTTACTGTGTTCTCCTGCTCTTCCGCTTCTCAGGAAACCAGGATTGCCAATTTGACATCCTTCCCGGCAGATCAAAAACCCAAAAATATTGTGCTAATGATCGGCGATGGCATGGGACTTTCCCAGATCTCGGCCGCGCTGTACGAAAACAGCAATCGACTCGCCCTGGAAAATTTTCCGGTCGTTGGTTTTCACAAGTCTTATTCAGCGGATGATCTGATCACCGATTCAGCCGCCGGCGCTACTGCATTTGCATGTGGTGTAAAGACTTATAATGGAGCAATTGGTATTAATATCGATAGCATTCCCTGCCGTACCATTCTGGAAGAGGCAGAGGCAAGAGATTTAGCAACTGGTTTGGTGGTCACCTCTACTATTACGCATGCTACACCCGCGGCATTTTATGCGCACCAAAAGCTCAGAATTTACTACGATCAGATCGCAGCCGACTTTATGAAAACAGAAATCGACCTAGCCATCGGTGGCGGCAAGCGCTATTTTGATAACCGGGAAGTAGATGATCGTAACCTGTACGAAGAACTTCAGGCAAAGGATTATGTAGTCGCAGACTACATGCAACTGGAAATGAATCAATTAGGCTTTAATGCCAAGAAAAATTTTGTTTATTTCACTGGTGATAAAGACCCCCCGGCAGCATCTGTAGGGCGTGACTACCTGCCCAATGCCGCCAAGAGTGCACTCCAATTTCTCCAGAAACGTAGTGACAAGGGTTTTTTTCTGGTGATTGAAGGCTCTCAAATTGACTGGGCGTGTCATAATAAACGCGCCGACTGGGCGATAGACGAACTCCTGGATTTCAATAAAACCATTGAGAATGTGCTCGAATTTGCCAGAAAGGATGGAAATACGCTGGTGATTGTCACCGGTGACCATGAAACTGGCGGTCTGGCAATTAATCCCGGCTCCAGAATCAACAAACTGGATATAAAATTTACGACCAATGGACATACTGGCTCGCTGGTGCCAGTTTTTGCCTATGGTCCTGCGGCGCATCTGTTTGCCGGAATTTATGAAAATACCGATATCAATAAAAAAATGCGACAAGCACTGGGTTTTGGTGACTCTACTTCGGCGTTAAGCCTTCATTAAAAGCCCGGCACTTACCCCAAGTTTCTAAACAAATCCTGTTTTAGAATTATTTTAATGGAACAACGTTACGGATCGGTTAAATTTTCTGACCAATGCTAATGATTTTAGCAAGGTTCTTCCGTAACTTTGAAAAGAACTGTTATACTCAAATCGTTAAAAAAACTCGAACTCATGAATGTTGTGACTTCAGGCGCAAGCATTGATAACCTGCAGTTGATTCGCGAAAGCGCCCGCGATTTTGCAGAAACCTACATTCGTCCGTATGTGATGGAATGGGATGAAACACAAGAATTTCCAATCGATATGTTTCATAAAATGGGTGAATATGGTTTCCTGGGTGTGCTGGTGCCGGATGAATATGGTGGCGCAGGCCTAGGCTATCAAGAATATATCACTGTCATTGAAGAAATTGCCAAAGTTTGTGGCTCAATCGGATTATCGGTTGCTGCACACAACTCTCTGTGTACCAATCATATCCTGATGTTTGGTAACAAAGAGCAAAAATCAAAATTCCTGCCTAAACTCGCCACCGGCGAATGGCTAGGCGCCTGGGGACTCACCGAACCTAACACCGGAAGCGATGCCATGCGCATGAAATGTACAGCTGAAAAAGACGGCGATTATTATGTGATAAATGGCACCAAAAACTGGATCACTCATGGAAAATCAGGGCATGTAGCGGTTGTGATCGCTCGCACCGGTGAACTGCTCGACAGCCACGGCATGACAGCATTCGTTGTAGAGCGCGGTACGCCAGGCTTCAACGCCGGTAAAAAAGAAAATAAACTGGGTATGCGTGCTTCCGAAACAGCGGAGATGATTTTTGACAATTGCCGGGTGCACAAAAGCCAGATTCTCGGTGAAATAGGCGATGGTTTTATCCAGGCGATGAAAATTCTGGACGGTGGTCGTATTTCAATCGCTGCCTTGTCATTGGGTATTGCCAAAGGTGCTTATGAAGCTTCGGTAAAATATTCAAAGGAACGGGAACAATTTGGTCAACCGATTTCCAGTTTTCAGGGAATCAGCTTCAAACTGGCGGATATGGCTACCAAGATCGAAGCGGCAGAGCTGCTCACGCGCAAAGCCGGTCACTTGAAGGATAAGGGTGAAAAGAGTACCACCCTTTCGGCAATGGCGAAATATTACGCTTCCGAAATTGCCGTTGAAATTGCGACAGACGCCGTACAAATCCACGGTGGTTATGGTTATACCAAAGACTTTCCGGTGGAGAAATTCTACCGTGACGCCAAACTCTGCACCATCGGAGAAGGTACATCCGAAATCCAGAAACTCGTGATTTCCAGGGAGGTATTAAAAGGTTAAACCGGAGCATTGGAATAATGGAGTTTTGGAAAAAGAAAGCAATGTTTGTTCCTTTAATCCATCACTCCATTTGTTCATCGGTTCGCAGGTTTGAATCCAGAGAAATAGAACTGCAAACCCAGCGAAATCCCGATTTGATTGGTCTTTGTGGTGGTATTGGCTTCGATGCCGGCAATCTGAGTATCAAATTCGCTCCGAGCAAAATTATATTTCACCACTGCTTCCAAACCAATGGCATTGCTGGCAATCACAGTAATACCCGGCCCCACACCAAAAGCAAAAAGATTCGTATTAATTCGCTGATTTCCAGCAGGTAACTCCTTGACATCACGGGAGTTACCAAAACCAAATCCCGCCTCGGCAAACAAAAACATATCATTGGATTCGGTCATCGGCAAATAAAATCTTGCAAACGGGCCAAAAAGCACGTCGCTGTCTTCGGTAAATTCATTATTCGACTCCTCCACTCTGTTCAGCGTGTAATCCATTCGAATACCCAAGGCAAAATTATCAACCAAGAAATATCCCACCGATGGCGCGATATTAATCTGGGTGGAATAAGGACTCTCTTCCACTTCATTGCCGCCTGTCGCCTTTTGTGTAATATTGGAACTCGCCGTGGAGAAACCAACGGTGCTGCCTAATATAAAATTGCCGTTTTGGGTTACTTGTGCGCTCAGAATGCCCACACATAACCAGGCACTTATCAACATTAAGATTCTGTATTTCATCTTTCTGCGGTTTTTATTTAGAAATAGGGATTAAACTGATTATAATGTATATCATATTCCCCTTCGCAGAAATGACGATTGTCACCGAATCAACTGATTTTATTTATAAAAGCGGCTGTTAATAACTCCATTTCAAGCGGAAAAACAAAGCCTGGATTGGGCTGATGTAGCCGCCATCATCATTAAAAACAAGCTGCCCAACAAAATCGAGGTCCCAATCCTGAGCAACAGAAACCGTGATAGTTGGATTAAAAAACAAGGCATGTGTAGCTACCGGACTGTAAATCAGGGCCATACCACCATTCACTAGGGGTGTAAAAGGATAGGAAAGTTGCGTAAATATGGCGTGGCGATAGGGATATAAATTTTTCGCAGATAATTGAAAATCAAAGAGATTACTTACCCCAGCCTGCGTGGAGCCATTGCTGTTGTACAAATATCCCGAATTTAAATAAAGCGAATTGGAAAAAGCATAATCCACCCCAAAAGTAGCGGCAAAACTATTGTTTTTATCACCATCCAGGGGCAGAAAATACGTCAATTCTCCTTTAAAACCAGCATCTTTCAAATTGCCGGCCCAACCGGCGCCAAGCACAAAATCGTTTTGGGCTACGCCAGATAAAATCTGAATATCATAAGTTCCTTTGTTGAATTTCCACATAGCTGCGGCGGTCGCCTGATCCCAGGAATCAAAGGCTTTCACGGCAATTTCGATGCTGGAAGCAAAACCCAGATAACGCTTCACGCGAAGCGCATCGCTGCCGGGGCGCTCCTCATAATCGAAATCGGTGAAGGCAAAAGCATTAAAAATATCGTTCGGATTCCATACCGTGCCGATGCCCCAATTGATGCGCTGTCTTCCCAAACGGATTTCCCACTGGTCGTCAAAGTACTCAAAATACAAGCGATCGAGCATGCTATGCACCACAAACGAAGATTGATCCAGCAGCACCAGCGAAAGATCGAAGTAATCATTATTGGCGTTGTCCACTTGTTTGGCGTAGTCGGGGTTGGCTTTGACCAGATCTCCAAAAAAAATCCGGCTGCGAATATCAGCTCTGAAATTCCATTTTTCGGCAATTGACCATCTGAAATTCAGTCGATTATGAATTAAATTATCTTGTAAAAAAGTGTCAACCAATTTAAATTGTTGCACATCGGGGTAAGCATCGTTGAAAAAAAGCAGCGTTTGCAAATTCTTGACATAACCGCTCACCTCCAGCTTTTGGGGATCCGCCAGCCCTG
The DNA here is from genome assembly GCA_964523725.1 of uncultured Saprospiraceae bacterium. GTDB lineage: Bacteria > Bacteroidota > Bacteroidia > Chitinophagales > Saprospiraceae > JADJNW01. Next base: position 44,080 of record CAZGAU010000011.1, on the reverse strand, counting down.
GAACCGCCTCTTGTCCCACAAGATCAGACATGGCAAAAAGAGAGAGTAATAAACTTATAATAGCTGCTTTACGCATTGAATTATTTTTTAATAAAATCAATCCCTTCTCTCATCACTCGAAATCTTCCCATCTACCAGTGTTACCACGCGCCGGGCCCGGTCGATCACGCGCTGGTCATGAGTCGAAAACACAAAGGTGATCTTCTCTTCCCGGTTGAGTTTTGCCATCAGATCCAGCAGATCGCCGGAGCTTTTGGAGTCAAGGTTAGCGGTAGGTTCGTCCGCCAGAATAAATTGCGGCTTGGGCGCCAGGGCACGTGCTACGGCTACCCGTTGCTGCTGTCCACCCGACAATTCCGAGGGGCGCTTGTGGATTTTATCTTCCAGCCCTACCGCTTTAAGCAATTCCTGGGTCCGAAGTTCCCGTTCTTGTTTGGATCGCTTTTGCAACAGCATCACGAATTCTACATTTTCCTTGGAAGTCAAAACCGGAATCAGGTTATAAGCCTGAAACACAAATCCGATATGCTCTTTCCGAAAGTCAATCAATTCATTATCAGATAGTTCCAGGATTTTATGCCCCCCCACTTCTACATAACCTTCGGTAGGACGATCCAAACCGCCAATGATGTTGAGCAAGGTAGATTTTCCGGAGCCAGATGGCCCGACGATGGCAGTAAATTCGCCTTCCTCGATCTCCAGATCAACGCCACGCAAGGCATTTACAGGCACTTTGTCGGGGTTATACACCTTTGTAATGCCTTTAGTGATGATTACTTTCATTTTATTATTTTTTTAGCTCTTAATTTTCTTAACCTATCACCCTTTAAATTTTATGAATCGCTTCCACCGGTCTCAGCCGGATTGCTTTGTAAGCCGGATACAAAGAAGCCAAAATCGCTGTGACCGCCACTGCAACCGGCACCTGCACGTACACCGCCGGATCGAGATCAAAATAAACGATGCTGGAAATGCCGTACATACTCAATGTATCCGAATACGCGGAGAGATTCATGCCGTATCTCCCGAGATAAGCAACCGTCAGGTAGCCAAGCAACAGACCAAGCGGCGCAGCCACTACACTCAGTAAAATTGTTTCCAGGGCAATCATGGCAAATACCCTGATTTTATTCATCCCGATCGCCATCAGCATGCCCAGTTCGCGCACGCGCTCGAGCACGGCCATCAGCATGGTATTGATGATCCCAAATATTAATGCCAGCATAATAACCGTTAAATAAATCGCAGAAATGGTTTCAATTTGAGACTCATATAATTGCAGGTCGGGTGAAACCTCGCGGTAGGTCTCTACTTTCAAATCCGGGAACTGGCTTTTCAATTGAGATGTAACTGTATCCAATTGTTCGGGATTATTTAGAATAATCGCAATTTCATGAGCGATATTTAGTTCATTTACACCGGTTATTTCATTATTTGATAATAACAAGCGGTTGACATCGCGACGCAGCACAAACACATTCGATTCATCAAAACCATCATTTCCCGAATCAAAAATGCCGACCACCCGAAATGCACCGGCAATGATTTCATTATTCAAATCCTGAAAGGTAAGCACCAGCTTTGACCGAAGCTTGAGTCCCAATTTTTCGGCTATTTCAGCGCTCACCAGCACCGGATTGCGGGAAGTGCTGTCCAGAAATTCGCCTTCAACGATATCTTCCGCCAAGGTACTTATCGACTTTTCCATCTCCGGCTCAATGCCCTTCACCCGAATACCGCGCGTACCCTTGGCAGTGGAAGCCATTCCATTGACCAGCGTGCGCACACTGACGGACTTTACCTCCGGCTTTTCCGCAATGGCTTGACCAATTTTATTGGGTTCTTCGATTCGGAATTTGACATCATTATCTTTGCTATACTCCGGATGATGAATCTGAAGATGCGCCGTAACGGTTTCAATGGCATTATTTACATAGCTCCTCGCCATGCCGGTGGCAAAACCGCTCATAAACATTGCCGCCCAAATGCCAAGCGCAATGGCCACGATCACCACCATGCTTCGGGTTGGGTTCCGCCAGATATTTCGCCAGGCTATGATTGGAATCATTTTCAATTGATTATATGAGTAAGAAAATTTTATTATAATACGGTCGAGCCTTTATGAGCGCATCGCTTCCACTGGTTTCATTCGTTGAATTTTAAATAAAGGGTAAATAGCCAGAATCGCTGTTAAAATAAAAACGATAATAGCTTGCGTTACAAAAACATGCGGTTCGAAAGAAGCGGGAAAAATAGGCTCAAAGCCATATTTTTCTAGCATGCTGGCGTATTCCCCGGAAAAGCGGATCGGATTGGTATAAAAATATCCTACCACTGGAATACTGAGCAAAATCCCAATAGCAGCGCCGATCAACCCAAGCATAATAATCTCCAGCCACACCGTAGCAGAGAGCTGTAGCCGCCTCATGCCAATGGACACCAGGATACCAAATTCATATTCGCGCTCCTTGGTCATCATCAAAATGGTGCCGAAAATGCCAAAAGCAATAATGAGATAAAGAATAAAATATACAATGTAATTTCCGGCGCTGTCTAAAGCTTTTGCCTGTACCAGATCGGGCAGCATTTCTTTCCAATCCAGTACTTCATAAGATTCCATATCCAGCCTGGATTTCACATTTTTTACGACTGATTGAATCTCGTCAGGATCTTCGATGTGCAACGCCAAAGAAGTGACCAGGTCGGTAGCGCCATAAAACCACTGCGCTTCGGGCAATGGTAAATAAACCATTTGTTTATTCAGATCGGGCGAGCCAAATCTTACAATTCCTTTCACGGGATATTTACCTGCCGCATTTACACCATGATATCCCTGGCTCACCAGCACGATGGTATCGCCCACGCCAAGGTTCAGGTTGTTGGCCATGCCTTCCGCGATCAGTGCTGCCTGGTCGCTTTCCTCAAGGTAGGCGCCTTTTATAATCCGGTCTTTTAAGCCCGTCATGGTATTTTCAACATCGGGTTTAATGCCCACCACCAGTGCGCCCGCGGTAGAATTTCCGGTAGAAGCCAGCGCAAAGGACTCGATCCTCGGCAAAAGATGTTTGATCGCGGGCACTTCCGCAACAAGTTGCTCCAAGTCTTCGGTAATCGGAAATGCCTTATCAATAGATTGATCTTCCCAGTAACCTTTCTCATGAATTTGAGCATAACCGAAGTAATAATTCACGACGTTGCCGATCATATTATCCCATGCGCCTTTTTGCAATGATTCCATCAAAGCAGACAGGGTGACCGCAAACAGAATGGAAGCAATGGTGATGTAGGTCCGCCGTTTATTGCGCCAGATATTACGCCAGGCTAGTTTTAACAGCATAGCTTTTGGATTTGTGATATGCGAAGCAGAATTTATGATTACAGACAATCATATTTCATAAATAAAACTCGCAAATCATTTAATTTTCTTCATATTTGCAATGGAAAAGAAGCTTTCATTTACCTTGATATCAAATTGTAATTCAAGGTATTCCAGCACGGTTTTCTGGTCGGGCTTGTCTGCCGGAATAACTTCCATCGTACCGGGCAAGGTCTTGCCGCCAAGCGTTTTGACGTTCTTTCCATACATGGTATTCACCAGAAAATCATCTTCATCATAGAATTCCACTTTCATTTGCATGAATTCCTTTTTATCGATCCACAGCAATACTTTGCCCCACACCACCGGAGCGCCTTCTTTGGGTGTGAGTTCCAGCTTATAGCATTCGCGGCCGTTAATCGTTTCAGAACCAATTTTTTTGTGATTGTAATCGGTTACCGTGGAAGATTCCCGCACCAGGTCATCATTGGTAAAATCCGATCCCATCCAGGATTGCGACATCATCGAAGGCGGCATTTTGATCGTGCGGTCGATCGTGGGTTGCCAGTTCCAGATTTCATTGCCACGCTTCAGAAAGGCGGTACCCTTGTCGCGCGGTGGCGCGGTGATAAGAATCAAGCTGTATTTATTGCCCAACGACCAGGATTTCATAGTCACTTCGCGGGTCCAGGTGGGCCGCACAATGGTCATTTTTATTTCCGCGTAGCTGGATTCTCCGCGGAGTTTTTGGTCGGCTTTTTCCACAATTTCTTTCGCCGTCAGGTCTGATTGGGTAAAAGCAAAGCCAGCGAACAACATCATCAGCAAGGTCAAATACGTTTTCATTTTCATTTGTTTTTAAAGTGATGCAGATTGTTTTGTATTTATATAATATTAACCTGATTTATATTTTTAATCATTTGATTTGTACCTGTTTAACACCATCTCCACCATATCATCCAGAGGATACTCCTCCCCTATTTGCACGTATTGCACCACAATCCCATCCATAATAGCGCCGTAAAACATTAACTCTTTGAGCGGTTCTTCCAAGCCCAGTTTTTCAAAAATAGCAACGGTTTTGCCCATGGTTTCCTGTTCTTTTCGCTTCAGAATCGGTTCCAGCGTTTTGAGCGCCTCAGGTTGAAATGCCAGTGAAATCATCAGCTTCCAATAGTGCGAATTGGACTTGATCATATGGATCGAATTTCGCGTCATTTGCTCCAGTTGCTCGTAGGCACTCCATTCAGGTTGCATCGCATCCTCGATCAGGCGTTCCCCTACTTCGATCGCTTCTTCAATGATCGCCGCCAGCAATGCATCCTTACTCTCGAAGTAGTTGTACATCAAGCCTTTGGAAACACCTGCCGCTTTGGCAATATCACTGATAGAAGTATTAAAATAACCTTTGCGCCCAAAAAGCTCAAGCGCGGTTTGCTTGATGGTTTCCATACTGCGTTGCCGAATTTCCTCAAATTGTTCTTTTGTTTTTGGCGACATAATTTTTTTGAATGAACGTTTGTTCAAAAATAAAATAAAATCAAATACATCCACAACATACCACGACGAATGGCTGTTTTTATTCGACGAAATGACGATTCTGATCGATAATCAGAACCTCCGGGAAAGTAAATTATTATTGCTTCTTCTTTAACACATTGCTCCCGTTCACGGTTAAACTCACTGCTTGCTCCTGTTCATCCAGATTAAATTCTACATTCATCCCTTCTTCCTTGATGAAAAATTTGGTGATTGACTCCGGATACAGCCGCAGCTTCACGCCATCCCAGCTTTGTTTGGCCAGAAGCGTGCCATTTTCGAGGATCATTTCTATGTGCAAGCCGGGTTGCAATTCGTAAATACCGAGGTATTTTTTCAAAATATCATCTTCCAGAACAACGATCTTCTTCACGGTCGGTTTGTACACATTCCAACCATAAGCCTTTGATACACTGCGCAATAACTCTCCCGCTAGTGCACCGCCATTGTCGGAATTGGTCATCACCACTACCCCATCGCCCAGGTGCGCGAAACCCATCATATTGCAACGGAACCCTTCATTGGCGCCACCGTGGCTAAAGCGCAGTGAATCGCCCTCGCCGCTCAGGGAGGGACCTAATCCCCAATCGCCAAGGTGTTTGGTGAGCATGGCTTTGGTCATTTCTGGAGATAAAAAGTTTTTAGATTTGTCTTTCAAAGAATTTTGAACTGCAATAACAAATTTAGCCAAATCGGTGGGTGTTGTCCATAGACCCGCTGCCGCCATTTCGGGATAGGTGTGCCAGTCGCCGGCTACTTTTTGCCCGTCGCCCCTATAGCCAAAGCTGGCTTGCTGGTAATACTTTTCGGGAAATGGTTGTTGATAAGTACTATTTGTCATCCCTATTTTACTGAGCACTAATTCATTCATAAGGTTTGGGAAAGGTTTTCCACTCACGTCCTCCATCACTTTCTGGGCAATCGTGTAGCCGCCGCCTGAGTAACGCCAGATGCTACCGGGCATCGTATCAGGAACAATAGCTGCTGAATTTGCAGGTTCTTCACCATTCAACACCTGAATAACGGTCGGAACCGCTTCCCCTTTGGCATAGCCCCGGAACCCGTGCACGGTGAGCCCGCCGGTGTGTGTAACCAGCCGTCGTAAGGTGATTTTTTCTTTCGAGGTAAAAGGAGAATCCTTGATTTTCCAGCCTTTCAGGTATAAATTGACATCCGCATCCAAATCCAGTTTACCTTCTTCTACCAGTTTTAATACTGCCGAGGCCGCCACAGGTTTGCTGATGGAAGCCGCCTGAAACATGGTGTTTTCATCTACGGCTCTCCCCTCTTCCATGTTGGCGTAGCCGTAGCCTTTTGCCCAGTGGATTTTACCATCCTTTATCACTACGATGCTCAAGCCAGGCACTTTATGATGTGCCATGCGTTCCTCAATATTATAAACTACCCCAGGTTCACCTTCAATTACGATCCCTGGAACAAGATTGTTTTCAATTTGCTGAATAAGCGATTCGAGCGCCTGCGGGCTCTTTTTCTGAACAGCACAACTAACCACGAGCAGTGATGCAATCAAAATAGCGAGGAGTGATTTCATATACCAAATTTTAAACATATTATATAATTAATAAGCTAAATATAATAAAAAAAGGCGCACCGAAACGGCACGCCTAAATATATATATTTTCAATTAAAAATCTCAAGTTCACTCCCTCTATCACCCTCCCTAAAGCCATTTTACCAGGTTGAAATCCTGACGATGCGGTAGTAATTCATGCTTCGGGAAAATCCGGAAACCATATTCAAACACGCCAGCTATTTCGGGCGCAACGTCGCAGTGATAATGGGCAATTCCGCTTGTCTCTCCTTTAAATTCAAGCTCTTTGGCAAATTGCAGATGCAATTCTTCTTCATTCATCCGTTTGAAAAATACGAGTTCCAAGCCTACGTTTTCAGGGGCAATATTGCCCAGACGAAGCTTGATACTTGCACTGAAATGTTCGCCCATCGGCAGCGCATAATTATCGGTATCAAACACATCCATTTCTTCTGCTCTGATCGAATTCCAGTTTTTCATCATATTTACTTTCCAGCTTGTCAATTCTTTAGCTGTAGAAAAACCGGAGCCTTGAATCTTGCGGCTACGCTGCGCCAACTTGCTGTAAAAGCGGTCGTGGTAATCATCCATCATCCGCTTCATAGTGAAATCCGGCGCAACCTCGGCGATCATGTTTTTTACATAACTGGTCCAGCGCGGAGAAATTCCCTGCTCGTTTTTATCGAAATAGATCGGCATGATCTCTTCTTCGAGGATGTTGTAAATGGTCTCAGCGTCGAGTTCATTTTGTAAAGCCGGATCATCGTAGGTATTTTCCAAAGGCAAAGCCCAGCCCGCACCCGGGAGATAGCCTTCGGCCCACCAGCCGTCAAGCACGCTGAAGTTGACCACGCCATTTAAGGCTGCCTTCATCCCGCTAGTTCCGGAAGCCTCCTTGGGTCGGATCGGCGTATTCAACCAAATATCCACGCCTTGCACCAGGAGTTTCGCCAGTTCCATGCTATAATCTTCCAGGAAGATAACTTTACCAATAAAATCCGGTTGGTGCGAAATATTAATAATATGCTTTATAAGATCCTGCCCGCCCTGATCCGCAGGGTGCGCCTTGCCGGCAAAAAGAAACATCACCGGACGATCAGGGTCATTGACAATTTCTTTGAGCCTTTCCAGGTTATTGAACAACAACTGAGCGCGTTTGTACGTCGCAAAACGACGAGCAAAGCCAATCACCAGAGCATCCTGATTGATGTTACTGAGCAGTTCAAAAATAAAGCCCGGCTTATCGCCCCGACGAGTAAGGTCAGCCTGTAGTTTGGTCTTGACGTGATCCAGCAAGCGCTTTTTCAGCTTTTTGCGAATGCCCATAATTTCAGCATCCGGTATGGTTAGTATCTTGCGCCAATAATCCTTATTCGACTGATCTTTCAGGAATTTTTCACCAAAAGTTTTGCGATACAAATCGTCCCATTCATTGGCAATCCAGGTTGGATAGTGTACGCTGTTGGTCACATAGCTGATGTGGATTTCTTCTGCGCTGTATCCCGAGTACAAAACGTTGAACATTTTCTGGGAAACCCAGCCATGGAGCTTGCTCACGCCATTCACTTCCTGCGATAAGCGGATGGCCAAATGGCTCATCGAAAAGTTTTCACCGGCATCTCCCGGATTGATTTTGCCAAGTGAAATGAACTGTTCCCAGCTGATACCCAGGTCAGCGATGTAATTGTATAAGTAGTTACGCAGCAAGCCTTCCGGGAAATAATCGTGACCGGCCGGAACCGGCGTATGCGTGGTAAACAAGGAAGAGGAACGCACAACTTCGCGCGCTTCGTTATAGTTGAGCTTTTGCTCGTGCATGTAATCTTTGAGTCGCTCCAGATTCAGGAATGCGGCGTGGCCTTCATTGCAGTGATAGATATCCGATTGGATACCTAATGCCTTAAGAGCGCGCATACCACCAATGCCCAGCAGAATCTCCTGCTTGAGGCGGTGCTCGTTATTGCCGCCGTATAACTGATGCGTAAGCCCCCGGTCTTCCCAACTATTTTCAAGAATATCGGTATCCAGCAAGTAGAGCGAAATGCGACCAACCTTGAGTTCCCAAACTTTGGCATAAACCGTGCGTCCCTGAAGATCCACGGTCACTTTGATCCATTCGCCCAATTCATCTCGTACCGGTTGAATAGGCAATTGCGTGAATTTCTGTGGGGGGTAGTTGTGAATCTGATCACCGTGCAACGAAATTTCCTGCTGGAAATAACCATAGCGATACAGCAAACCGACCGCTACCATGTCCACATTCATATCACTGGCTTCTTTCAAATAGTCGCCGGCAAGCACGCCCAATCCACCCGAATACAGCCTCAGCGAAATGTGCAAGCCATATTCCATACAAAAATAGGCAATGCGAGGGCTGCCTTGCACCGGTTTTTCATTCATGTAAGCATGAAAAGCCTTGTCCACTGACTTGAGTTTGGTCATAAAAGTTTTGTCCGCGAGCAAACGCTGTGCAGTTTCCAGGCTAAGCCCGTCCAGCAGGGCAATGGGGTTGTATTGAAAATCTTCCATCGAAACGCCATTGCGCACCGCGTCAAAAAGCTCAACTGCTTCCCGGTTCCAGGACCACCAGATGTTGTTGGCTAAAGTTTGCAGGGGTGAGAGTTCTTCGGGGAGTTTTGATTCAATATAAATTCGTTTCAGTTGTATCTGATTATCTTTGAGTTGTCCGACCATAAGATTACATTTTGTTAGCAATTTCAGATGCTTTTGCATCCATTCGCAGCGCAAAAATAGAATTCTTTTCCGAAGGAACGGAGATTCTTGTATTTTTTACACTAAGTATTTGTACCTATTTACAACTTTCAGCTTGATTTGAACTAAAATAGGAATCCATCTTTTTATAAAAATGACTGCGGAATTACCGATAAATAAGTTATTTTGTAGAGCATTCAAGCAAAAAATAAAAAAATTAAACCGATGAAACAAATCAAGTATTTTCTCACGACACTCATTTTTTTAAGCATTTTCAGCCAGGCATCTGCGCAGTTGCGCCTGGGCGCTGGTATGGGTTTTGGTTTTGACACCGAAGAATTCTCCATTTTTGCCAGAGCAGCGTACGACTTCAGCGAGGAATGGCGCGCCAATGCTACGTACAACTACTTTTTTATCGGAGAAGATGAACTGACGGGGCTGAATATCAATCTTTCCGATCTGAATTTCGACGTGCATTACACCTTCGTCAAATTCCTCACGATCGATCTTTACGGTTTGGGCGGTGTTAATATCGCAACCTCTAAAGTCAAGGGTGGAGAATCCGACACAGAGGTAGGTGCAAATCTGGGCGTGGGCTCCAATCTGGGTGTTGCGGACAAACTTGACATTGTGACCGAGCTGAAATACACGGTGGGCAGCCTCGATCAATTCTATTTCGGTGCAGGTTTGTTATTCACTATCAGCGGCAGGTAACTCAGGAAATTCCCTGAATATCACTTCATCTAAAAAACTAAAATCATCAGCGATTATTAATGGCTCTTGGTCGTTAAAACCACGGTACAAGGGGTTAGAGTGTTTTTTCTTCTGCAAAAAAATCCGCTATTTTGCCCCCTCAGAATTTATTCATCATCATTCAAACAAACAAAAACCATGAAAACGAAAAACCTGATTTTGGTTGCATTCTTTGCAATCGCGCTCGCACCATGTCTCACCCAAGCACAAAGCTATTCCAATGCTGTTGGTCTTCGCCTGGGCTATCCACTGTCCGCTACCTTTAAGCATTTTCTGAACGAAGAAAGTGCCGTTGAAGTTTTTGCAGGCGTGCGTAGCTGGGCAGGCTACAGTTGGGTCAATGTGGGTGGGTTGTACGAGTTTCACAAGCCAATCAATGGCGTAGAAAACCTGAATTGGTACTTCGGAGGCGGCGCTTCGGTTTATTTCTGGAACTACAAGTATGATTACCTAGAAGACAATTCCAGCCTTAGCGTTGGTGTAATGGGCACGTTGGGTTTGGATTACAAATTCGAGGATCTGCCGCTCAACGTCTCCGCCGACTGGGTTCCGGTTTTCTTCGTAAATGGCTATAATAATGGCTTTGCCGGAGGATACGGCGCAGTTAGCGTACGCTATGTATTGAATTAAACGTAACAACTAAACCAATCAAAAACAGAACACAATGATGTTTTTACTGCATATTGTGTTCTGTTTATCAACGACTTATATAATAAATTCTTCCTTTATATAGTAACATTAATACATTTTTCCTTCCTAAATTTGATTTTGCACCCTAAATTTAGCAACTTGTGTTTTGTAAAAGGGGTAGCAGCAAAATAGAATTGCATACGTTCTCTTAACTAGAAAGTTTTTTGCTGCTTCATTACAAAGCGATATCTACTGTTTCATAGCTCATTTTACACGAACTTCTCAAAGGGTTATATCGGCTCTCTAAAGAAAGCTGTTCTGTCATTGCGGAACGGCAAAACCACTTCAAAAGGTAAGCGTAGAGTAAATTAATTATTTTCGTAATAATTAAAATAGTGTTAACGTTTAAGTTAAACATGTAACTTCCGTGAATGACTTACGTATAAATAATTAATCAACAATTAATAACCATGAGAAAACTTTTGTTAATTTTAGCAAGCACCTTGACAATCACTTTACTAACAAATTCAACCTACGGTCAGATGTTACAAATAGCCTGCATGAACGGCCCCGAAATCTGCCAGGGCTTTATGCCTGAAAATCAAGCTTTCGTAGAGATCAGTGGCGGACTACCAATGTCCGTACCGGATAACACCTACGTAACTTACATATGGTCTTCCACGCACACTAATGGTAAAAAAACCTGGGACACCAGCCGACCAGACAGAAGAATCCCGATTCCATGGCTAGGTGAATACACCGTTCAGGTTCAGGTTTTATTTACCCGTCATGGCAAAACCCGCCCCTATGCAGTTTTCTGGTCTAATCAGATCAAGCTGACGGGAAAGGTATGCAAACCGTAATCATTGAATTAGGAAGGAAAGATAATATCATTACAGGAGCTATAATGCATGCTTGAAAAGCAGAAATAAAGAATGCTGGCGCATCGGTATAGATGCACCAGCATTCTTATTTTATTTACCCCCGCTCAGTCCGGGTAAGCCCAGACTTCCAGGATTTGCAATATCATCTTTAAAACTTGGCGCCTTCTGCTGACGCGGATACACCTCATCGAGGGTGTTGCCATCGTACAAGCGACCATTTTTCATAACATACTTGATGGAATTAGTGTTGCGAATATTCTCTAACGGATTTTTATCTAAAATAATCAAATCCGCTAGTTTACCGGCTTCTAGTGATCCCAGATCCTTACCCAATCCAATAGCTTTGGCTCCCAGGATGGTAGCGGTTTTCAAAGCGTTGTGATTCGACATGCCGCCTGCCTGCATGGCCCATAATTCCCAGTGGTAGCCCAAACCCTGCAACTGCCCGTGCGAACCAACTCCCGAGATACCGCCTGCCTTGACCAGATCATTCACAAACTTGCCGTGACGCGCGAACACATGCTCTTCCGGCATGAACCAACCCGGCCTGCGGCGCGATTTCTCATCCAATTCCTGTTTCGGCGTGAAGTGGTTCAGTTTTTTATCGCCCTGCACATTTTCAGTAGCGTAGAAATAATTTTCTGCCCAGGGACCACCGTATGCCACCAAAAGCGTTGGCGTATAAGCCATTTGGGTTTCTGCAGTCAACTGAATCACATCCTTGTAAATCGGATAAATTGGAAAAGCGTGCTCGTGCCCCGGATAACCGTCGATTAACTGCGTCATATTCAGCTTGAAATCCAAAGCGCCCTCAGTGGTTGGCATAAGTCCCTGCTCTTTTGCCGCCTGAATGATCCACTGACGGTGCTGACGATTGCCCGTCATATACATCTTGATCGTCTTGGTATTGTAATATTCAGAATATTGCTTCAACACACTTTGGGCATGTTCCAGACTCTTGATATTATATGCCCAAAAACCCACGCCAGGACCGGTGGAGTAAATACGCGGACCAGGAATGGCGCCGGTTTCCACCATATCGCCATAGGTCAAAACATCCGTGGTAGCAGTTTGTGGATCGCGGGTGGTCGTTACACCGTAAGCCAGGTTTGCAGCGTACAACCACACTTGGTTTTTATGCAAACTCCAGTTGGGCCACATATGCGCGTGGGTATCCACAAAGCCGGGAATGATCGTCTTCCCACTCATGTCCATTACTTTCACATCCTTGCCTGCTTTGATCTTGCCGCTGGCAGCCACTTGTTTGATTCTCGCATTTTCGATAAGGATATCACCTTTTGCAATAATTTCGTCACCGTTCATGGTTACGAGGCGTGCACCTTTAAGCAATACTTTACCTTCTGGAATATCTTTTTCAACTTCGACTTTTACGCGAATTTCGTTTGCCTTGTAGCCCTCGTCTTTCTTTTCCTCCTCTTTCTTTTTATCGTCTGTTGATTGTTTTTCTTTTTCAGCTTCCTCTTTTTTCTTTTTAGCCAATTCCTCAGCTACACGTTTAGCTTCTGCCAGATCATAAGAGAAATAAGCATTCCCAAGCGACCAGTTCACTTTTTTCGCATCTGCCGTCCAGTGTGGAAATTCGCCCCCCAACTCCGTGAGCTTCATCGCCGGAAAAGCCGCGCCGCTTGGATCTGCTACGGAAATCGAAGGCACTTCGCCACCCACTTTGGGCACGGTCACCACATAAATATCATTATTGATCTGAGCCAAAGCCTGGTCACCTTCGGGCGCCATGGTAATAAGCGCAGCATTGGAAGGCTTACGCTGCGGCTCGGTGACTGTAGGCACCATCAGGCAGTGCTCATAATCCAGCGCCGGGTATGTCATGATACCCGTTATCTTGACATGCTGCTTCTCGTCGGTATCGTCCCAGCGAATAGAAATCAAACCCTTTTCGCCATGATAAAGGTAAATCCGGTCGTCTGATTTTGTAAAATGGGGATTGCCTCGTCCGTTCGTTGGTCCAATAATATTGATATCTCCGCCATTCGCTTCGATCCATGCTAGATTTTCCGTTGCCCCAAAAGCTCCTGGACCATAAGCCTCCTGATAAGCCCGAGCTGGTCCGGCTATAAATATAATCCGGTTGGTTTTTGCATCCCAGGCGAGATCAGAATAGGTACCACCGGTTTTGGTCAATTTTACGGGTGTTCCGCCGCTTGCGCTTATTTTATAGATATTTCCTTCCTTACCTTCCCAGGTCGTGTAAGCCACAGACTTGCCATCGGGTGACCAAACTGGCATCGCTTCGGTGTAATTAGCATTGGTCAGGCGTTTTGGCATGCCGTCCGGATAATCCATTACATAAAGACGATTTAGCGCGGTAAATGCAATTTGTTTGCCATCGGGCGATATTTTTGGATCGCGGATCTGCGTCACGATCATTTTCTTATCATCTGAAATCGGGAAATCAAATCGCACTTCCGGACCAAATTCCAACTCCACATCGACCTCAAATGGAATATTCACAGCTTTACCGCCATCAATCGGCAGTTTGTAAATTTTGCCGCCAAAATAAGCGATCACGTGTTTACTGTCAGGGGTAAAAGACAAAGCTGGATAAACCCCAAGTCTGGCGCGGCTTTCCTGCTCATCGCGCTGCACCGGATAAGCCAGCCAGTCTTCTTCGCCGGTCGCCAGATTGCGTTTGACCAATCCCGTTTCTGTGTTGTAACGAGTGCCATATACCAGCCATTTGCCGTCAGGAGAAAGCGTTGGCGTAAAAGCGGAGCCATAGCGATTGGTTTTTACATCCGTTTCACCCGTTTCACGATCATACACAGCCAATTGATATTGAGGCAATTGCGCGTTATATTCCCAATCGCTGTTGCGCTGCGAAAACCAGAGATAGCGACCATCCGGACCAAAAGCCGGCTCGATGGTTTTAAGATTCTCCGGCTTTTTAATAAGTTGTACACCCCCGCCGCCGTCTTTGTGATACATAAAAAGCTTCAGGTTGCGCACGCCTTTAGCCACGACCAAGTACTTTCCGTCGGGTGTCCATTCGGCAGACTGCACATTCTCCGTTTTTTCTTTGGAAATTTGCTTCGTTTCCTTGGATTCAATGTCAATAATCCAAGCGTTTTCACAACCATCCCGGTCAGACGTAAAAGCAATGGATTTGCCATCCGGGCTGAACTTTGGATGCGTGTCGTAAGCCATACCTTCGGTCAATTGGGTCGCTTTACCACCTGCAATCGGCATCAAATACAGATCGCCCATCAAATCAAAAGCAATCGTTTTGCCATCCGGGCTTACGTCGAGATTCATCCAGGTGCCCTCGTCGGTCTTGAGCTTGAGCTTGCGCCCAGGCTCCAATGATAAGCCTTCTTTTTTCTCTTTTTTAGTAGAATCCTGTTTGGTTTCTTCTTCCTGAGCTGATGCTGAAACCGCCATGCTAAGTAGCGCTAGCACCAGCAACGATACGAAGTTTTTTCTATAAAAAATCATTGTGCCAAATTTTATTTGGGTGACTTAAATAATTAAAAATCGAAGGATAAATCTAAGAAAAATTCTCCGAGAGGAAACGGGAATCCGCAGATTAAACGAAATTTGCAGGCATGTAAAATTAACTCAATAAAATGATTCATATGAAGCCAAAATCTATCGAAACGCCCAATGCCCCGCTACCCGCCGGGCATTACTCGCAGGCGATGGTCTGGAACAATTTGATTTTTGTGGCCGGGCAGCTGCCACTCAAACCGAATAAGGAAAAAGTACTGGGAAGCATTGAAGAACAGACTGAACAAACACTGGAAAACGTAAAAGCAGTGGTAGAAGCCGCCGGAAGTGATCTTAACCATGTATTGAAGGTCACCGTTTATATCTCCGATATTTCTCTCTGGGATGGAGTGAATAAGGTTTATACCAAATTCTTCGGGGAACACAAACCGGCGCGCGCAATTGTACCCGTTAAAGATTTACACTATGGATTTTTAATTGAAATTGAAGCGATTGCAGTTACGCTTTAATGCAAAGGAGTGTAAGGCCGCCAGGAAATTACCTCACACTCCGAATCATGCTTTTTTATTGGGTTAGTTGCGTGAGTAGTTTATTATCCGCTTTACGCCAATAGGAGGAAGACCTCCACTCACTCACCGCTGGGTGGCTACTCGTGGTTTCTCCCTTGGTGAGGATGTAAATTTTCCCATTCTTTTCCTGGATCGTACGTGTAAACTTGCAAGGATGTAAAGTGTGACCAGGTAATGAATAACCGGTTATGATGTAATTATCTCGATTTATTTTTACCAAAACCGGATTTTCTTTATACAATGTAAGATCGTTCTTTACGGTTTTACAATTTGCGATGGATTCAGTGCTGGTGGATGGCATTACAAATCCGGCCTGTTGTAATAATAATTCAAAGGTTTTACCAGGCGTACGCCCGGGCTGATCGGATTTATTATATAACACGGTCTCCAATTGAAAACTGCGATAATTTTTATCATTTGTATCATAATCCACCACGATTTGACCTTCCCCGCACCAGGGGGGAGAAGTGGGTTCCGGAGTTGGTGGCTCCGGAGGGTCAGTCGGTTCGGGTGTTGGCGGCACAGGCTCCTCGCCGGAAGGCTCGCCGTTATTGGAATTTTGATTATTTTTTCCTGTATCACAGGGATCTTTTCCGGGAAACGCCTCTCCGGTTTGAAATTTCTCCGCCCGTTTGAGTAAGGCCGTTTTATTCATAGAAATGCTGTTCACCGCAAAGACATGCCGCCCGGAAGTCGCAAAGTTGACTTCATTCTGGAACCAGGTGCGCACAAAAAAACCATTACTTTCATTTACTTTAATAGCCTCACGCCCCGAATAATTCTTATTCCGGTACATATCATTATAAATATAATCTTTTTTTGCAGATGTAATTAAATCAAAGGCACTGCAATCCCAAATGTCTCTGAATTTTTTATTATAAAAATGAGCGGTAGAAACCGGATGCCCGACCATCGCCTTGGCCCAGTCTTCATAGCCTTTTGACTCAGCGTAAGCATTGGTCAATACCTCCGAACTATATCCGAGGAACACATCATCTTTTTCCAGACATTTAGGGATGGTAAAGAAAGTATTATGAAATTCGCTATAATCCAACATGCCCTTAGTGACGCCAAATCCCGCGAGGTAATCCAGAATTTCCTGATCGCTCTTATCCGTGGATTGTGAAAATATAACAAACCCTCCAACCATGTCCACCAGGATCATGTAAGTACGCAGGTAATCGCGCTTCGGCTCGATCACTACTTTATATCCATAAAGTAAAGTATAAGAATTTACTACAATTTTTTCGTAATCTTCGGTCAGATAATTGCCGGTATTCAGGATCAGGCTGGCAAAGTACCAGGCTATCAGATCTGCCTGGAAATTCTCTTCATTACCGGCATTTTGAATCAAGCGCGCCCGGGGTTTCTCGTCGATGCCATGATTGGCGGCGAGTTTGAGCACATCCACCGTCACACGATCCCCGTAAAGATTATCTTTATAAATTACTTCTGCAAAAGCTTCAGATTTAGAGGCAACAATTGACTTGGAAATGCCGCGCGGCAGGTCGAGCCTGGCATTATAAAAATTTTGTAAAAAGCGGCGTGGTACGGCAGCATCAGGAAAATTGAACAAAGCCACATTCTCCACATTAAACAGATCGCTTTTGGGAAATTTTTCCACCAACTCATAAATATTTTCCGGCAAATCCGGCTTCGAAGCCTCGATATTTTCTACTTCGTCGATCTTTTTCCTTTCCAGCGGAAGCAGGTATTTTTTTACAGAATTATAATTTAGCACCTGCAATTTTTTTAACTGATGCTGAATATTTAATTCCACTTTCAGCTTGGAAGCTTCAATGGTGTCTTTCTCTGCCCCGGTCAATAGTACGTACCACTTGCTGCTCTCGTCCATCTCATCGGCCAGCAGGATCATATAAGCCGGAATTTCCATTTTCTGAAGGCGGTTCTCGATTTTTTGAGCATGATAATAACTCCGTACCCTCGCCAGTTCTACCGCGTAAGGTTCTGATTCAGAAAACTGTTTTACTTTATTACCACAACTAAATAAAATGGCGGTTGACAAGAGAACAAACCACCATACCGGATAATTATTCTTCATATTCAGGAGCATTTTTACAATACCTGTAATGTTTGGGTATAATATTTGGCCAGAAAAAAGAAAATAATTATTTCACTTCATTTACTTATCATAAATAATTTCAACCAGCGAATCGTCATAAAAGTGACGAAATCCTATGTAAACACGACCATTACGCAGTGTATCCGGGGTTATTTCGGGCAAGCCGGCACGTATCATAGTATAGTAAATAAACTCGCTACAATAAAAAGCAGAAGTATCGGTCAGATCAAAAAAACGATCAAAAGGAACATGCCGCCGCAAATAATATTCAGCAGCCTGCACCAAATCATCGGGTTTCACCCCTCGGGGCCGAACAATTAATAAATGGTCGGGGTGCGCTCCTTTCAAAAAATCGACCAGCGGCTCCAGGCGCAAGCCATCCACCTCCGAAATTTCGCTGGACAGTGTATGTATTACTTTCCATTCCTGTTGATCCCCGATCAGCATGCCCATATGCGAAAACGGACGGGGTTCATCCAATAGTCGAATGATAGCGCGACTCAACATGCTGTGCCCCGATTCCAGTATCAAATCCCCACTTTGCAGGGATGCATATACGCCGGGAGGTATGGCGGCACCCTCCACCGCCGGACCACCTGCCAGAGGGCTCGCATCATATGGTATCATCCGGCAGGTAATAACACCGATTCCCGTTATGATACAACATATCATGAAATGGATTTTATTCACTCTAATTTTTTGACTTGGAGAGTATAGCCTTCCATTTACCATCTATTTTTACCATATCAAGATTTTGAGTGGATGGTTCACCATTCTCCAGCACTTGTACCTGACAGACAGCCTTTCCGCCGGACTCATCCACTTCGCAGGTCACTGATTCAAAAGTGCTTTTGACGGTCTGGTTTTGAAAACTCATCGCCGAAGCCGCCATATTTAGCAAGGGTAATGATTCTTCGGTGCAATATTTACTCGCCTTTTCAAAATCCCCTTTTAGCATGGATGTAATAAATTTCTCGGCAACCGCTTCCGGAGAGTTGCGGTCGCTGCTACAATACGCAAACAGAAACATCATGAAAAACGAAAGCAATATAAAAGAGCAGGTCTTTTTCATTTAATTGAGGTTTAAACAAAGTGAGTTATTAAATAAAAACATTACATTATGAGATCACGGTGTCGTATTCTGAAAAATATCAGGATGATCGGTGACTTGTTCTTCTACGGGTTGCGCAGAGCCGGTATCGGCAGGAGCCTCCCAGAGTCGAAGCCTGAAAAAACTGATGGTACCCGCCACCCCAAAAGCCAGTATAGTTAGCCAGTAAGCAGGCTTAAACGACAGCACGATCATGGCCTCTCCGGTAGAACTGGCCCCAAGGTTGAGCATAAACCGGAGTATGCCCAGAGACATAAGCCCCAGCCCAGCCGTAGCCGCACCGATGAGCGCTTCTTTTTGATGCCGCATGATGTGTACCGCACAACCACCGATGGCCGAAGCCAGCGCCAGAATTGCCCAGAGATTAGGCGAAACTTTTTCTGTAGAAGCCGCATCGCTCATTATGCCTCCGGGTGTAATACTGGTGCCGGTGACCAGCTGGATGCCACTGACCGAAGCCAGCTTCTGTCCCGTGGTGCATTTGATATCGCAAAATGTAAAAAAGAACAAGCCAATAGCCAGTGCAAATGAAACCGGTACGAATGGACGCTTTGAAGCGATCTCATCAGCGGTAGGAAGCTGAAGGTTGACGGTATTTTTTTGGTTGTTTTCCATGATATTATTATTAAGTGTTTGAATTCATAATTCACGAATAATTACTTTTTTTGCATGATTTTCCCAATCAAATCATAATTCACAATAAAACCCTTAATGATTTCATAGGGAAGCATCATAAGTACCATACAGTAGCTAAAAAAACCGACTACAATGCGGGTAATGGTAGTCATCAGAAAAACATTCGGAATACTGCCGATAAAGCTGAACCCCGACAGGTAATTATAGGTTTCCTGGATTCGTCTCATCACAAAGGGCTCCCGGTAATTGTTTTTGTAATACATCCGGTTGGCGAGATATACCGGTTTGCGCTGGGAAAAAAAATACAGTACCGCCAGAACCAAAAAAGCAATACCCCAGCCGGTAGCGCCAAAGATCAGTAGTATGATACCTGCGATGATCGGCACTTTTTGAATGTATCTCCGGCCAAAACTTTTACGTTTTTCCAGGCTGTTTACATCCTCCTCCATATCTCTTATCCGGCTCAGCAAGGGAAAATTGGAACCGTCTGTAAGCTCTTTGGCCTTTCCTATTCTGGATCTGGCCTCCACCAGATGGGTATATTCTGTAGCCACAAATTCGCCTTCATTTTCAGGATGAGGGTTCCAGGTAGCATAAGCCAAGTCAAGGTGTGCATTCGCCAGTTCATCTTTCAAGAACTGAGAAGACTCGCCCGACGACACAGCTTCTTCCATTGTAATAAGACCTTCATGAAGTAAATGAAAATCATTTTTTAGTTTACCTTTCCGATATAACAAATTTCCCACACTGCCTTTGTATTCATAATTGGCCGGCTCCAGCATTGCTGCGGTTTGATATTGATTCAGGGCAGCCTGCGGATTATCTTCCATTTCGTAGGCATTACCCAATTTGAAATATGATATCGCGTATCCCGGGTTTATTTCTAAAGCTTTTTCATAAAAAGCGATGGCTTTACTTACATTTCCCATTTTCAGATACACATCTCCCAGCATGAGGTAAGACTGGTCATCATCATTGAAGTCCCGAATTAACTGATTAGAAAAGTTAAGTGCATCATTATATCTCTCTTCCTGCAATGCCAACTGCACTTCGGAAATAAGTTTTTCTTTTGTCGTAATCATGGATTTTAAATTTTACTTTACAAAATAAATGTCGAACTTATTGTAAAAGCCCGAAAGTCCCCCGGCGGCTCCTTCCGGGCCGAGTAATGAAGTTAGTTACGCTAACTTTTTCGCTGTTATACCCATCCCCGTTCCTTGGCGTACAATAGCACATCTACCGTGCGCCTGGCCCCGATTTTTTTGCGCATATTCCGGAGGTGTGTGGTAAAGGTTCGGTCGCTGATCTGGAGATACGCTGCTGCCATTTCTACTGAGGGCATCTCGCCCCACATCTTGAGCACTTCCATTTCCCGGGCCGTAAATCTGTTGCGTTTTTCCATCGCAAATTCCTGTAGCCGGGCAAGGATCGCAACTTTGGATTGCAGTGTATCACCTGACAACGAGAAGCTTATGGTTACATCCTCCGAAAAAACATGATCCGTAATATCTGTGCACAAGCCTGCATACAGGAGTAAATTTCCCTCGGCGCTCACCAGCACCGGGATCAGGCAGTTTAATATTTTATTATATGTGCCATTATCTTTTTTTATTCGGTGTGCAATGGTGCACGCACATTCACCGGAAATGATATCATGTTTTTTAATAAGGGCTGATAATTGCTGATGCAACCTGATCACGGCATCCCGTTCATTGGGGTGTAAATATTGTTTTGCCTTAGCCAGATGTATCAGGTCCGGCGTCCATCCCAGAAATTCATTCATCCGATCCGCATAACATATCTCCTCCCGGGTTACATCTACCGCATAAATAAAATCTGTAGCCCTCGTTAATGCCTTCCGGCTGGTCAGAAAATCGTTCAATGCGTATTCCAATACGGCTGCCGGCACCATTTCTTTTTGGTTTTTTGGGGTTTTGTGAACCTCCCGGTAAAAATTATTATTGGAAATAAATTCGTTCATACCATTTTTTTGCGAGTTTCTGAGTACAAGTTACTTGACAAAATGGTACGCCTGCCCGGACAAAAAAAACCGTTTTCTCCGGTTTCAAAGCAATATTTTATAAAAAACACTCCAATAACTAATTGATTATCAAATAATTGATTTTTTACACTTTCTCCGGAATATTTATTACTAAAATAATCGTAATATTATACTTCGTTACCAACCCGTTGCGTATGAGAAATACCAAACTGGTCAGATATCTGAAAAGCCTGACCGATGAAGAAATAATCGAATTGGGTAAATATTTTACCCATACTAAAACAAACCCGACACTTGTCAGTCTTTACAATTATGTAATCCGGTTTCACCCGGAATATGATATACCCGATGAGCAGCAAACCGCTAAAAAAATCAAGGACACCAAGGATAACAAACTAACAGTCAAGCAATTACAAACCAACGCATCTAAATTGGCAGGATTGATCGAAGATTTTTTTATTCAAAAAGAAATGATGTCGGATGCGACTCAGCAAAAAAAATTACTGATCCAAGCCCTGGCCCAGCGTGGTTTGTACGCAGAATTTGAACAGGAAACGGCAAAGCTGCTTCAATACACCAAATCGACTCCTGCATCCTCGCCTGAAATTTTCCTGCTTTCCTTTGAATTACAGCAGGCACTCTTTTTTCATCCCAATACCGATAAAGCCCAATTGCATATTTCGCTCGATCAGGCACTTGATAACCTGGACAAAGCTTATTTATTGTATAAATTACGGTTGACCACCGACATCATGTCGAGAGGAAATTTTTTCAAATCCGCTGAAGATCCTTATTCTATTGAATATTTAAACCAATTCTTGAATTCTTTGCCCGAGCCGGTATTCCAAATTTTGGCGCTCACGCTGCAACTTTTGTCGGCGCCTGAGCAAAAGGAATTATTTCAGCAGCTCAAGTCAGTTTTCCAAGATAATCTATTGTCTTTGAGCACTATAGATAAAAGCATTATCGCCAACAAGCTCATGAATTATGCCAACCAGACCTACGAGCGCGGGCATACCGAGTATCTTCGGCAGTTGTTCGACATTTACCAACTGGCGCACGAGCACGATTTTTTATTACACAACCGGCATATTTCCTATATTACATTTATTAATGTGGCAGCAGTGGCAGCAGGCGTTGGAGAATACGCATGGGGAAAAGCATTTATAAAAAATTATGCACATTATTTAGAGGAGGAAGTCAAGCCCAATTCCATCCATATTGCGCAGGCATTTATTCAGCTTTTTCAGGGGAAGTATGGCGAAGCCCTAAAGCAGCTTAACCAGGTAAATGAATTTCACATTCCCACCAAACTCCAGGCGGATGCACTGTATATCAGAGCCTTGTATGAAATGCTCTCAAACGACTCTACTTATTTTGATCCATTGGCTTCAAAGCTGGAATCCTTTCAAAAATTCATTCTCCGGAGTAAATTATTACAACAAACCAGAAAAACAGCTTTCCACAATTTTATAACCGCTGTAAGAAAAATGATGAATTATTATAATGATTATAAATACAAGTCGTTGGATCGAACGAAATTAATAACCGGTATCGAAAACTTAAAACCTTTATACGGAAATCGCTGGATCAGCGCCAAGCTGCAGGAATTGCCTGAATGATGGGGGCTTGTTCAGCCCCCGGAAATAGTTGACTGGTGCGTCACGGACCTACTACATCTTCAGAACCGACCACCGAAGTCATCATAATTTCAAGAAACCATAATAAAGCCATGATAAATGATTTAAGGGTTAAGAAATCCGGTAATGGCGGGCAGCGTGGGGCGCAGCACGAGCGCGTCCGGCACAGCTATGTGCTGCGCGAAACGGCGCCATACCGCGGCATCCCGGCCCGTGTGGACATTCCTTCCCCTGGCGTCATCCATGGCTGAACACGCAGAGTTATCGCAACAGAACCAAGCGTCTATCCCGAAGCTTCAAGCGGGAAAGACCTCAGCAGAACACCCGAAATTTTCTAGCAAACAGATTGTTATGTGTGCGTACTAATTTTTTGGTATATGCGTTTTCATCATTTTTAAGTAGCTTTAATGTTTGTAAAAAAACAGTTCTAACCAGCTATATCCATTTACTTGATCGTAAGACTGAATCCGTTCTTTGTTACTTAGTTCCTGGCAGAAGGGAAAAAGTACCCAAGGGGGATGATTTTTATTTATTATTCTCAAAAACACAAAGTATGTGTAAGAAATCTCAAAAACTGCTAATATTGTTCTTTTGGCTAATCAATATTTTATTGGTAAAAGCAGAATTGTTATCGCAAAGCCAAATATTATTACATGATACCACTGAAGCTTATGATTATTTATGGCGTGCCCAAAATTTAATGGATTCTTCTAAATATGAGATGGCATTGCCCCTAGCTCAGCAAGCGGAAGATATTTTATTACACTATTTTGCTGAAGATGATATTCGAATGTGGGATACTTACTGTACGATCGGACTTTGCTTGCTTAAGTTCAATCCTTTCCAGTCAGAAAAATATTTACAAAAAATAAACAGAATTAAACAACCCGCCATTGGCATTAAAAAAGCGCACCAACTTTACTTTAGAGCATCCTTTCTTCTATACCAAGGAATCCTTGATGAGGGGATTCAAATTTACAAGGAGGCACTCGCTATTTATGACCAGGTGCCCGGGAAAGTTTCCCCCAATGCGGTTCGTATCTGTAATAACTTAGGCGTATTATTAATGAATAAAGGTAGCTACCAAGAAGCTTTAAATTATTATAATTTAGGCTTTCAAAAAGGGCATAAAATATGGGATCAATTACATCCTCTTATGGCACACCTTCATAATAATCGTGGTTTAGTTTACACTTATATGGGATCTTATAAAGCAGCAATGGCAGATTATACGCAGGCTGTTAAAATCAGAGCTTCTAATGCGCATCTTGATACCCCTCAGTTGATTGTGAATTCTGAATATGCTGCCTCTTTAATCAATTCAAGTTTATTATACAACTCTATGGGCGATTACGACCGTGCATCTGAATTCTTAAACATTGCGCTAGATATTAGCATCAAGATCGGCAATCCATATTATATTTCTTTCATCTACACTAATATGGGAATAACGTACACAGGGCTACAATTACATAAAAAAGCGCGGGAATATTATAAAAAAACGCTTGAACTGGAAGAAACATTATACACAGAGGATGATCCTCAGTTAGCAAGTACAAATTACAACATTGCGGTATCATATAAAGATGAAGGATTATTTAGTGAAGCGCTTCCTTATTATTCAAAAGCACTTATGATTGCTAAGCCCGACAACCCTAATTTAAGTTCATATCATAATGGACTAGGAACTGCTTACTTAGGTATAAATAACCTTCAGGAGGCTAAATCTCATTTTAAAAGTGCTTTGAATATAAGTAAAAATAAATTTGGTGATTTTCATCCAACGGTAGCAAATGCCTACTTCTCAATGGCGAAATTAAGTTTGAAAGAAAACCTGATGGATGAAGCTTTGCAATGGAACAAGCTCGCCGAACAGAGTAATAATCATACATTCAAATCATCCCCTGATGAAATTGAAATATCTTTGGATAATTGTTACATTCTTCTCCAAAGAATTCAAATACTTTATAAACAAGCACTCATACATTCGAGTCACAAAAAGTTAGAAGAAGTATTAGTAACTTGTAACTATGCAATAAGTATTTATAATAAATTGTATAACACTTATCGCGGAACAACCTCAAAGTCACAATTGATCAATTTCAATCATAGTATTTTTGAAACTTCTATAGCAGCTCGACTCGCACTTTCTGATATTACGAATCTCGATTCCTATAAACACGAAGCCTTCACCTTTGCCGAGCGTTCCAAAGCGTTTTTATTATATGAAGCCCTCCGGGAAGCCGAAGCGCTCCAAATTGCAGGTATTCCGGATTCTCTGCTAAGGCGGGAATACGATCTGGAGGTTGAGATTGCTTATTATGATAAAAAGCGGCAGGAATTGCTGGAGTCTGGGCTTACCGAAATCGATACAGCGGTGCTGGCGCTAGTGCCGAAGCGATCTGAACTGAAAAATGAATATGAGGCGCTGAAAAAAGACTTTGAGCTTAATTATCCTAAATATTTCCAGGCTAAATATGATTTGAAACCGATTACCGTTAAGGAAGTTCAGCAGGAAATCCTGCAGCCGGGGCAGTCGATGCTGGAATATGTGGTGGGAGATAGCAGTATTTTCGCTTTTCTGATCCAAAAGGATTATTTGGAAGTAAGGGAATTCCCCAAGGATTCGCTGGAGCTGCTGGTAAACGAACTTACCCGTGATGGTATTTATGGTCTCCCATCAGGGCGGGTAAGCCAGTCGAAAGCTATCCTCAATTACACCCACGCCGCCGCGCGTTTGTATGAAAAACTGGTGCACCCTTTTGAAGGTAAGCTTACAGAGCAACTCATTATAATACCCGATGGGGTGCTGGGCTACGTCCCTTTTGAAGCGCTTTTGACCGAAATGCCCAGCAGTATGGGTAGTTTTAGTCAATATTCCTATTTACTCTTTAAACATCGGATCAGTTACAGTTACTCTGCAACCCTGCTCCGCGAAATGCAGCAAAAACAGCATCAGTCCGAACCCTCAGGTGAGCTGTTGGCCCTGGCACCTTTCTTTTTTGAAGATGCATCCCAACTTAGTCCTCGCCTGGACAGCCTTGAAATGCTGCTGGGGATCAATCGGGGAACATCCTTGGATGCATTGAAAGGCAGCGGATTGGAAGTTGCGGGGATCACCGATATCTGGAACGGACAACCCTATTACGGAAAGGACGCCTCATTGCAGGTATTCCGGCAATTGGCAGCGCAATATCGCATCTTACATTTGAGTACCCACGGCAAAGCCGATGACCGGGTTGGCGATTATGCGTTTCTGGCTTTCAGCGCACCGGATGCGGCGGGTGTTTTTGAAAAGCTTTATGCCCGCGATCTATATACTTTCTCACTGAATGCAGACATGGTCGTACTTTCAGCATGTGAAACAGGGACTGGGCAATTGCAACGCGGGGAAGGGATTGTGAGCCTGGCCAGAGCTTTTGCATACGCCGGCGCAAAAAGCATGGTGACTACTTTGTGGAATGTAAATGATAGCAAGACCTCGGAACTGATGGTAGAATTTTATGCGCTTTTAAACAATGGGATGGAAAAAGATTTGGCCTTACAAACGGCAAAAATCAATTATCTGAAGCGGCTGGAAGGAAAGGGACACACCTCCGCAAACCCTTTATACTGGGCTGGTGCCATCATCATTGGAGATACGGCACAGCTAAAATGATTATTTATTTATGGTATCAAGTTTTTGCCGCAATTCCCGGGCACTTTCTCTGAAACCATGAGCCGGATTGCGCTCGATCATTTCGGTCAATAAATTATTTACATGTTGGCGATGGTCGGGATAATCAGGTATAAGGCTTAGCACCAAATACCATTCAAATTGTTCGCGAAACCCTGGAATCGGCGTCTCCTCCATTAAAGACTGAAAAACGGCCGCTGCTTCCGCAAAGCGATTCGCTTTGTAATACGCATGCCCAAGCAGTTCCTGTGCCAGCTCATATTGCCGGGGAGCTTCCTCGGGTTTGAGCTTGCGCAATTCCAGAATCAAGCGATTGTATTCATCTTTATTTTTAGCTTTGTTAAAGTCGAGTATCAAGCTGTCAACCCGGTTCAATGCGCTCCCATCCGGTGTGTTCCTGACACTACTTCCATTAAAATATTCCGGGACGACATAATTATTTTCTGATATTGCTAAATATTCGGGAAAGTGCTTTGCCGGATTTTCATCCTTCTGAACCTTAGTTTCGGGCGCGTCGGGAGTTGTCACTACTGGTCGTTCCGGGGTTTCTTCTTGAACTGGCTCTGATTCTGGTTCTACCTGTAATTCCTGGGTAGGTGGGTTGTTCTCCACAGGCGAAGCATCATTCCCCAACAGCCACCATCCTGCAATCAGCAAGATCACGGCAAGTACGCCCAAACCTCCTCCGCGCCACCATTTTTTTCTGGTATTTATTAATTTCGTTGAAGTAGTTCCTGCTTCCCACTGCGTAATTTTTTCCAACAAATCTTCTTCCACCAAATATTCCAGCCCCTCTCTTTCGAAACGATGCTTTTCCACCAATTCCTGTAATTCAGGATCAGCCACTATTTGTTGCTCAAAACGCTCCTCCTCTTCCTGTGGGAGTTTTCCTCCAAGATAGGCTTCGATCTGTTCAAATAAATTTTCATCTATTTTCATGGCACATCACTTGAAAAGGTTCTTTAAGAAAGGTGTAGCTTCGATCAATTCACGGAGTCGCAATCTGCACCGGTAAGCTTCTTTTTTTGCCATATGACTACTACTTAGTTGTAATATTTGTGCAATCTCATCATAACTATAATCCAGATATCGCAGCCGCAGTATTTCTTTACAATTTTTACCAATCTGCCCGGTGGTTTTTGCAAAATATTCCTTTTTTTCACGGCTGAGCAGAATATCCTCAGCACTTTCTACTTGTTCGTCGTGAATTTTAGGATCAAAAGGTTCATGCACTTTGCGTTGCACTGCCAATTTCCACCACCGGCGTTTGGCTATGGACATAAAATAAGTACTCAAAGCGCTTTTTCCTTCAAATTTACCCGCGCGCAGGTTCCGGTCAAAAATGACCAGGGTTTCCTGGAAAATATCTTTGGCAATTTCTGCGTCACCGCCATTTTGAAGAATAAAATGATGCACCGGTTCACGCCAGTTGGATCGTTGCACGATGTAACGAAGGGCATTTTCCCGTTCAGCAGTAACGCCTTTTATACATTGCAAAATTGCCTCGTCTGTCCAATGTGGGGTTTCCACCATACATTAGTTCCTTTATGAATAAGAAAGGTAACCCAAATAATAAAAAATTTTATACCTTCCTGCGAACTGCTAACTGTCAATTAACCCTCTACTTCCCGCCCTTCCAGCTGTCTTTCAAAGTCACCGTTAGATTGAAAACAGGTTTCTCTGCGGAAGAATCTTCATCCACGCAAAAGTAACCCTTGCGCATAAACTGGAATTGTTCCTGTGGTTTGGCATCTTTCAGACTCGGCTCCACGTAAGCCTTTTCGATCACACTTAAAGAATCCGGATTAACAAACTCCAGAAAATCCTTGGCCTCGTGCTCGGTCGGCTCAGGGTCGGTAAACAGGCGATCGTACATCCGCACTTCGGCTTGCAGGGCATGCGGCGCGGAAACCCAATGAATGGTGCCTTTTACTTTTAAACCGGACGTATCCGACCCGCTACGGCTCTCCGGCACATAAGTACAACGCAATTCTATGATATTTCCATTATTATCTTTAATCACTTCGTCGCATTGTATGATATACGCGCCTTTCAATCGAACCATGCCACCCGGTGCGAGCCGGAAATATTTCTTGGGCGGATTTTCCATAAAGTCATCTTGTTCGATATACAACTCACTGGAAAACGGCACTTTACGCGAGCCCGCGCTTTCGTCTTCAGGGTTGTTTTCGATCTCCATTTCTTCGACCTGACCAGCGGGATAATTAGTAATCACCACCTTAATCGGATCCAGTACCGCCATTACACGCGGGGTGATTTTATTTAGTTCTTCACGAACGCAGAATTCCAGTAATTCTATTTCAATCAAGTTATCGCGCTTGGCAATGCCCGCCCGACGGCAAAATTCGCGAATACCCGCAGCCGGAAAGCCTCTGCGCCGCATCCCGGCAATCGTAGGCATTCTTGGATCATCCCAGGCTTTTACATAACCTTCTTCCACCAGTTTGAGCAGCTTGCGCTTGCTGGTAATCAGATACGACACATTCATCCGGGCAAATTCGATCTGCCGTGACGGGAAAATTTCCAGTTTTTCAATAAACCAATTATATAATGGCCGGTGGTGAATAAATTCCAAAGAACATAATGAATGTGTAATACCTTCAATAGAATCGCTTTGTCCGTGCGCAAAATCGTACATCGGGTAAATGCACCATTCATCGCCCGTGCGGTGATGATGCTCATGCTTGATACGATACATGATCGGATCGCGCATATGAATATTGGGCGAAGCCATATCAACCTTGGCGCGCAGCACCCTTGCCCCGTCCGGGAACTCGCCGTTTTTCATGCGCTTGAACAAATCAAGATTTTCCTCAATCGAACGATTGCGATAAGGGCTTTCCACACCCGGGGTATTCGTATTTCCTTTCATTTCGGCGATTTCCTCCGGGGTGGAATCATCCACGTAAGCCAAGCCTTTTTGTATCAAATCTAAAGCAAATTCATATAATTTCGGGAAATAATCCGAAGCATAGAGCACTTCATTATTCCATTGATAACCAAGCCATTGAATATCTTTTTTGATACTTTCCACATAGTCCGTTTTCTCCGTAGTCGGGTTGGTATCGTCCATACGAAGGTTTGTTTTGCCGCCATATTTCTGGGCAATATCAAAATTCAGCACAATCGCTTTCGCGTGCCCGATGTGCAAAAAACCATTCGGCTCCGGCGGAAAACGCGTGTGCACCCGACCGGTATGTTTGTCGTTTTTAATATCCCCCTCAATGATTTCTTCAATAAAATTCAATGACTCTTTAACTTCGCTCATGATTTATTTAGTGATCTTGTGATTTTATTTAGCTTGTTAATTATTATTGGTTAATTGGGATTTTAGATGTCAAACCATCCTGCCCAAATAACAAATAACCAAATTTACATCCTTTCCGGCATTTCAATTCCCAGCAAATCCATGCCAAAACGCAGCGTATGCGCAATCGCCTGGCACAATTTCAATCTAAATGCTACCGCCGCTTCGGTTTCTGCTTTTAAAATTGAATAATCATGATAAAACTTATGATATGATTTTGCCAGCGTGTAACAATAATTGGCAATAACCGATGGATCGTATTCACGCGCCGCTTCCTGGATCAATCCCGGAAATTCGTACAACTGCGCGATCAAATCCTTTTCATCGGTTTCTAATACCTTATATTCCAAAGACTTAGGACTATCGACTAACGACTGTAAACTCTCTTCCGCTTTCCGCAGCACCGACCGAATCCGCACGTAAGCATTTTGCACGTAAGGCCCCGTCTGTCCCTGCATATCCACCGATTCCTTCGGGTCGAAGGTCATCCGCTTTTTCGGGTGTACCTTGACAATAAAGAATTTCAGCGCTGCCAGACCGATTTTCCGGAGAATTTCCTCCTGCTCGGCAGCCGACACTTCCGACAAGGTATCCCGCTCTTTCGAATTCTCGCGGGCTTCTCCAATCACTTCCGCAATCAGATCATCCGCATCCACTACGGTGCCTTCGCGCGATTTCATTTTGCCCGTCGGCAAATCCACCATCCCGTAAGCCAGGTGATACAAGCCATCGGCATAAGGCTCGCCCAGCCGTTTCAATACTTCAAACAACACCTGGAAGTGGTAATTCTGCTCATCCGCTACCACATACACCATCCGGTTCACGCCAAAATCTTCATAACGCAGGCGCGCCGTGCCCAAATCCTGGGTGATGTACACCGAAGTGCCATCGCTCCGCAACAGGATTTTCTGGTCGAGCTTCGCATCCGTCAAGTCCACCCAAACGGAGCCGTCTTCCTTTTTATAAAAACTGCCCTTTGACAGCCCGTCCTGAATAATATCTTTACCAAGTAAATAAGTATCAGATTCGTAATAATATTTATCAAAAACCACGCCGAGTTTGGCGTAGGTTTCATCAAAACCCTGATACACCCACTGGTTCATCTGCTTCCAAAGCTCCACCGTAGCTGCATCGCCGGCTTCCCATTTGCGCAGCATTTCCCGGGCTTCCGCGCCGAGTTGGCTGTATTCGTTAAAATACGTATTTTTAAAATCTTTAAAGAAAGTTTTTTCGTCCTGATCCGCTTTCTTTTTTTCTTTAAAAAGCTGCTTCGCCGTTTCTGTTTGTTGCCAGTTTTGATATTCTTCCTGGAATTTCTTTTCAAACATTACATAATAATCGCCGACAAAATGGTCGCTCTTTACACCCGCAGATTCAGGTGTGGCGCCATCGGCAAATTTTTGCCAGGCCAGCATGCTCTTACAAATCGCGATGCCCCGGTCATTAATAATTTGCACCCGAACCGCATCATAACCGGCCGCTTGTAAAATTTTATAACAAGACCAGCCGAGCAGAATATTCCGAATATGCCCCAAATGCAGTGGCTTATTGGTATTTGGAGAGGAATATTCCACCATTACTTTCTCGCCGTTGGCAGGATGCTGACCGAAATCTTCCTGACCATAGATATCTTCCAGAAAATTCGTCCAGTATTGATCACTCACTACCAGATTGAGAAAACCCTTGATCACATTGAAAGCCTTGACTTCTTCAACATTGGCAACGAGATAATTACCGAGATCCTCGCCGATTTCCTCCGGTTTCTTTTTGGCAATTTTGGTAAAAGGAAATGTAACAACGGTGTAATCCCCCACAAATTCCTTGCGCGTGCCGCTCACCTGCACCTGCACCGGGGGCACTGTTTCGCCATATAATTGCTGAACTGCCTGAATAACTTGTTCCTGAATAATCGCTGAAATATGCGCTGCTGTTGAAACCATCCTGAAATTTATTAAATGATCGGCAAAAATAGAAAAACAGAAATGTAAACGCGATAGTTCCACAAAGCAAATTGAATAAAATTGCACCCAGACCCCAAACTTTTCTACCCAAACCCATACTATCAACCTTTCACCCCATCAACCTATCAACCAGTTTAAGCCCTCGGTATCGCCTTTCTCAAAATGATTTTTCCGGGAATGCACGGCCCGAAAGCCGTAGAGCCTTGCCACGCACCTTCCAGTCGCCAGGGGTTTTTCGTTTTGTTCAGGGTCAGCACCGCCTGCTTGATGCACCATTCCATTCCATCCACTTTCTTGGCTGCGAGTATTTTTGTTTCTTTTAATTGCAAAATTTTGCCGGCAATTAGGACGCCTTCAAATTCCATTTCTGCATAAACCTTGTCGAAATATACAAATGTACGTCCGATGACTTTGTCGCCAGTTTGTTTGATATGAAGTTCCATGCCATATTCCGGGCGGTAGCCGCCTTGTTCCTGCGTAATGACGCCCCGCCAGGTTCCGGAGAGATCCACCCCTTTTTGAGAAAAACCAATCGTTAAAATGCTGCAAAGTGCCAACGTAAACAATAATTTCATGCAATCTTTTTCTTAAAGAAACTGCTTTCCGGCGAGCCTGTTGTATGTGGGCTCAATTTTTTTTAACATCACACACATAGAGCTTGAATATTTTCAAGTTATAGTTGTTTTTTATTTTTGATCAGATAGCCGTGCCAATGCAGCTTTTGCCCATTTGATCAACCGACTCGCACTTTGATAACCTTCGCTTTTGACTATGATACGCCCCTCATTATCAATTAAATACAAAGAAGGATAACTTTTCACACCATATTGGGCAGCCAGTAGCGCGCCTTCCCCTCTTTCCCCGTCGATTGTAACATTTATAAAGTTGGAATTAAAATAATTTCCGGCTTTTTCACTTGAAAAGGTGTATTTCTTCAACTTTTTGCAAGGCCCGCACCAGGTGGCGTACACGTCTACAAAAATAAGCTTATTTTCAGATTTGGCGAGGGTAAGCGCATCATCCCAGGTACCCCGGTAAAACTGAATGCCTTTGCCACTATCCGCATTAAAATCTACGCGTGGATTATTATAAAAGTAAATAACTACCACTGCTAAAAGCAGAAGAATAGTCGAAATATGATCCTTCACTTTCCCCATATTTAGTTTGAATAATAATTCGATCACAAATATGGAAAAAATTTATGGCTTTCGGAGGAAAAATCAAGGTTTTGCAATCACCAAAGATTTGGTTGCTACCTGGTGCCCGGCAGTTATTTTCAACCAGTACACCCCTGCCGGTAAATCACTGGAAAGCCTGGATCGGACTTGCTGCGCCCCGGCGGCTAGCATCTGATTAAATAGAGCCTGTACTTCGCGTCCGGCGGCATCCAGCAACACCATGCGAACCATTTTGGATTTATCCAGCTCAAATGTAATATTTACAAGCCCCGCGTTTACAGGATTAGGATACAAATTGAATTGAAGCGCTTGCCTGACATCGGTAATATTTACCGTTTGGTTATCTAAAATAAACGCCAAATCCCAAAGTAATTCTGGGATCGGTAACTCCAGAAGATTGTTATTTACCTCCGCCGGTTCGGTTTGTAATAAAGCTCCGGTCAGGCAATCAAGCCACCTGACTTGATAAGCGCCGTCTTGCAGGTTTTCCAGGGTCAGGAGCGCGCCTGAAGCGGCTTCGGGGCTGCCATTATTCTTTATAAACTCATGATTATAATTATTATTTAATACCCATCCGGCCACTTTATTTCTATCCTCCGCGGCCAGCGTATAAGCATCCACCGCCGAGCCAAGCCCGGTAAATGAATAAGATGTAATGGAAATCCAGTCGGTACCCGTATTATCTACTTTGATCCGGTGTGTCCCGGCAGGTACGTTAACGGCATAACGTTGATTAATATTTGCAGCCGTTTCCAGTAACTTCGTACCGTCCAGCCAAATAGTAATTTTGGGGCTTGTGCCGGTTTGATTCGCGGTTTTTACAATAAATTGTCCGTTTTGGGAATAATTCACTTCAAAAATCGGAGGTCGGCGATATTGCGTATTCCATTCAGAACCATAGAGATAGAAGCTTAAGCTTGCATTCTGAGGCATCACTACCCCATCCGCTCCAATTTTGATTAAAGTATCCGACAAAGCCCCCCAGCCCTGAGCGGGTGTGAGGCTCAGATCAGCCGGCACGCCATTTACCACGGATGTAATGGGTTTAAAATTATGATCCTTAAATCGAATCTGTCGGGCGACTTCCGCAACTGGTGCAAAATGATAATATAAATCACGCGGCTCGATGTAATTATCCCACCACCAGCTCATGGCCGTGCCCATTGCCCCTGAAAACAAAGATGCCCACAGGGAATTGTGGATGTGAATGCCATCGGGATCAAGCGTACCCAAACTGTTGGCGGAGCCCCCCAGCCCAAATTCAGCATTGAGCGTCGGCCTATTATATTCAACTAAATATTTTCTTACACCTTTTGATACTGTTCGCTCCAGGTTAGGTACATTCAGGTAATAATGGGTTTGTGTAAAATCAATATCCGGATTGTGCCAAACCACCGGATCATGATGGTCGTGCGCAAAACTGGTAGTGACAAGGTGTTCGTATGGATCAATCGATTTTATATAAGCCGCCATCTCGGCGTGCCAGTTAGCTACATCGTTTTGGCGCTGCTCGTATTCATCGGTCCAGTCCACTTCATTAAATAACTCCCAGGCCATGATACTCCGCGCATAAGCCCAGCGCGCTACGATGTAACGCAGGCGGTTTTTGGTGTGATTGCGAGCCGTTTCATTGTTGAAAAAATCCCAGGTTTGCTGGCATGGCCCGCCATTCACCGCATTATAAGGATTTTCATTCCAGTTGGGATTTACATTTGTAGAAACCTGACCATGATGTTGTATGCACAACATGATATAAATATTATTTTCCGCGCAATGATCAAATAGCCAATCCTGATAGAAAGCACTGGTTTGCTTGTATTTTCGCAAGCCCTGAAAGCCGCTCGTGCCATTCCGCCACTCGATGCCCAAGCCCCAGTGTGCCTGCCACAAACGGATAAAATTACCACCGTTTTCCACGAGTTTGGTCAGCCATTTTTTATAATCCAGATAAGCATTGCCAACCTGCCAGGCCATATTCTCACCAACAGGGATATACTGTTCGTCATTATCAAACTGGAGATAGTTTGTAATGTTACGCCGGACGAAGCCTTTATTATTATGATATGAACCGGAAATACATTGAAATTTTTTTTCTGTGAAAACAGCTGTTTCTGTGGCAGTTGCACAAGAAACAAGGTAGCGCCACTCCCCGGGTTGGTCAGGCGCAAAACGCACTTTGAACACGCCGTTATTCAGCGCAGCGATATTTCCGGACTGGGTATTCAGATCAAAATCCTGCATAAAAAAGCCATCGACTTCGAAAGTACGCCCATCCGGGGCTGTAAAAAGCGTTGTTATTGCAATCTCATCATAATTATATGGATTGGTATAATTTGCTGTAACATCAAGTTCTACCTCAAATTTATTATATATAGTAACTTGCTCGGAAACAGGCTCTACAGCAGTGATTACAGGCATTTGTGCGATTGTAGTTGAAAGAAAACAAGAAGATATAATAAAAATAATATTACATTTTTTCATGCACAGACTTTTATATCGGTATCATTTCAGGCACAAAAAATAATTTGTAATATACTGAGGCTATGGCAAATTTTTATTAAAACAGGCTGTATTTTGTGATATCTGAAAAAAGCGCTTCCGTCTGTTTTTACCAACAAAAAAAGGCTCAAGCCTGATAACCTGAGCCTTACAAATTGTATATTTCTTTAATTTTTATTCAATTTCTTCTCCGGGGCCTCTTTTGGTATAAATCAGGATCACTCCATTCCCCGCATTTCTGCCGTACATCGCCGCACCGGCTGCATTTTTGATGATCTCGATCCGATCTACATCTTGTGGTGGTATGATTTGCGCGGTATTACTCAAATCAGCATCGCTTCGGCTATAAAAAGGCATACCATCAATCACAAGCAAAGGAGGTCCCATCGCCCCGCGAATACGTACCTGGTAAAAATTAGGCCCTCCAATAATCCAGACACCGGGAACCCGCCCTCTGATCAACTCAAATACATTGAGATAAGAGGCACTAAATGGAGTCGTTCTCAGAATCGCATCAGATAACGAAAAATTATTATGTTTATTACTTTTTATCGGTTCAATCGGTATGGTGGGAAGCGGTTCTACCTCTTCCGGTACTTCGTTCGTCAAATTCAGATTTGACGGGGCTGCCAGCCCGGAACCAAGGGCTGCCGCCAGCATTGCCACCACAAATATCCATTTCTTCCACATGTTCTTCTTAATTTTTTGTGTAACTTTAATTTTAAAACAATTACACAAAACAAAAAGTTCCGGCTTTTCAAAGCAGCAAACTGACTATCAACGTCTTAGGAACTATTTTCATATAAAATCATAGTAAAAAATGTAAAGAAAAGGAATTTTTATTTACTTATGCAATGGAAACAGGAAGCCCAGATTAAAAACTTTTCCTTCATTATAAATTTCATTCACTGGATCCTGATCAATATCATAAAAATTAAAAAGCAATAAAAATTCGGCAAAAATTTTACAATCATTGCTGATTTCTTTTTCCACACCAATGCCGGCGTTGAGTCCTACGTCCCAGCGGGTGATGCCAATATCCTGAAAACGAAGCTTTTCTGCGCCGTAAGTTCCTTCTTCCAGATAAGAGGTGGTCAAACCCACGCCATAGTTCAGCTGGGCGCCGGCGAGCGCGTACATAAAAAAAGAGTTTAAAGAGAATTTCGTTTTTATCATAAGCGGCACGCCAAGATAGCTCAAGGTTACCCGCCGATAGTCGCGTTCATGATTGAGTTTTAATAAAAGTTCGGCATTATGTTGTTGTGTAAATGAAATACCGGAATACAAACTAAATGTTTCCGAAAAAGTGTGTTCCATAGGCACAGCAGCGCGCAAGCTCACCATGCCATCAATTCCGCCGCCGGCATTGAGCCCTACATAGGTCTGGCTCTTGGCCAGAAGCCCAGCTAGTATAAAAAAACATAGAATTAAAGACTGCTTCAGGTGTGGATATGTCATGATTGCTGGATGTTTCAGTAATTAAACGGAAGATCAGCTCCTGTATTTTATGGGCAATCACCGCTTTTTGACCACAATCACCTCACTAAGTTTGCCGTTAATCTGCTCAAAAAATGATTTTACAAAAGGATAAGCCTCCGGCACAAAAATTGTTTGTTTTAGATTCGTTCTGGACGTTATAATAACTTGTCCATTTATTTCATTAATGCTGTAAATAAATCTTCCTTCGTCTTGTTCAAAACGCAAGGCGATGCTTTTGCTTTCAGGTTTGCTTTCCACATGATAATTCTCTGGTAATTTGATGGTTATCATAAGATTATCGAAATACGGGTAATCAAATTCTATCGGGAAATACCGGTTTGGCGACTTGAAAGGCACTTCTGAAAAATGACTCCAACTCAGCGGACTGAAATAGAAAAACGACTCGTCGGATATCTCCAGCGGGAAGCGATAGGTCAATTCCAAAGGATCTTCGTATTTTTCCTGCCCGACTGATCCCGGATTTCCCAGTTTGATCAATTGCTCTCCGATCTCTGGCGCGTTTGTAAAAGGTTGATATTGATTGTTTTGCCTGGCAAAAACCCGACGTTGATCGCCGGCTGCGTAGCCTTCGTATCGGATTGTCAATTCGCCGGTTTTATTTCCCAAATCCAGATTCAAGACGGTGATGTTCTTCGAGCCATCCCAGGGTTCTACATCGATCCATTCAAAACTGTCTTTTCGCAGCAAGAATCCATTCCAGTTCAAATCTTCTTTTGGCAATAAAAAATAAGGCTGCAAGCCGTCATTCAAAGCTGCGTCCAACAGGATTGTATCCTTATCAGCTATCACTCTGCAAATCAAGTGATTAAACTGGCTCAACAATGGAAATGAGCGCACCACCTTCCCGTGCTGGCGCGTGCTGACCAGAACCGGAGCGGCTTCTAAACCTGCCTGTTGTAAAAGTCCCGTCAGTAAAAGGTTTATCTCCGCCGAATTGCCCGTTTTTTCCGACTCAATTCGGTTGAATACTTGACTTGGCCGAACAGACCAGTAATTATTCCAGGTGTAATGTTGCTGGACATATCTAAAAATCTTCCGAACTTTATCTTTCTGGCTATCAGCCGGATCAATCACACCAACGAGCAAATCTTCCAGACTTTTTCTTCGATTCAGATAAAACTTACAATCCTCCAGCACGCTCTCGCCGAGTTTATCCCAGCTTTCCAGCACATTCACCGTTTCATAGCCCCCGGAAATACTGTTTTTCGCCTTTTCATAACTCAGCAACTGAAAGTGGATCTGCTCGGCATAATCCTCCGGATGAAAGACATATTTTTCGGACTTATACCCGGGTAAATTATTTAATATCCATTTGTTTTCCAGCCTGTTAGCGGGCAATTGTTTTAATCTTGCACCGAATTTCACAATATTATACGACAGATAAGGCGGCACTTCCACACTCAGCTCACTGTGCAGGGTCGGCAACTCGTGCTGGAAAAACCACGGTTTTAAAAAGAAGATGTAATCGGTGCTGAAGGTATATTTATATTCTATGATGCTACCCGGACGCACGGCAGGGAAGGCAAAATTCACACGCGCCCAGTATTCATCGAGCTTTTCTTCAAATCGCTGGTTGTTTTCTATCGAAATAATTTCAGGCTTGCCACCTGTAGTGGAATTGATGGTTTGGGCTTTTACATCCCGAATATTTTCCCGACCGTTCTGGTGCACGTAAGGCAGCACCACATTCGCATACTCGATCCCATCCGGTTTTAAAATCTTGATACGACGGTGATATTCGATGGTAGCGACGCCGCTGTTGAAATAAATACGCCCTGCATCCAGCAAAATTACGGCAGAAGCCGACGTATCAAAACTACATTGTGTTAGCTCCAGTTCATCTTTCGAAACTTTCCCCCATTTGATATTTACATCTTGTGTAAAAACAAATTCAGGAAAACATAATAAAGTAAATAAAAATAGCGTACTGAGGGTTTTCATAGGTCCCTTGGATTGTAAGTTGTTGACTTATGATGTAATATGCTAAATATAAAGCAAGTAAGTGTTGGTCAGCAAAGTGTTGGTTACTGCAAATATTCTCCGATTTTGTGAAAACTTCAACCCTAAATCAACGAATTAGCGTCAAATTGCCTTTTTTAACAAAAATACGCCCATCGAAGCAGCGCACCTCAGCGTAATAGCCATAAACATCCGGCGGCAGTGGCGCACCGTCGAAAGTGCCATCCCAACCGATGTCTGCCGAATTAGACTCAAAAATCCGCTGCCCCCAGCGATTGAAAATAGCAAGATACAACTCGTCAAAATTGTTGCCCCGTATAAAAAAAACGTCGTTTACCCCGTCTCCATTGGGCGTGAACGCATTTGGAATAAAAATAAAGGGTTCTTCACAAGCCAATTGCACCACCGTCACCGTCACCACAGCCAGCGCCTCACAGCCCTCGGCATTTCGGGCCAGCACCTCGTAAGTAGTGGTTTGAATAGGACTGGCAATTGGATTGAAAATCAGGGTGTTATCGAGCGTTTCTGGCGGACTCCAGGAATACACAAAACGACTGTCAAAAGTTGCAGTCAATTGCACCTGGCCTTGCCCCAAAATCGTATCGGGTTCTGCAATTGCAAAAAGTGAATCAATCGACTCTTTTACAATTACTTGCAACGTTTGTTCTATCTGACAAAAGCCATCGGCATCGGAGATTTGAACGGTGTAAATAATGTTAGAATCAGGTTTTACCCGGGGGTTTGGAGCGTTAATGTCATCCAAATTATTAGCAGGAGACCAGGAATAATGGTAATTAGCATTAAAATCTGGATTTAATTCCACTTCCTCTCCCTCACAAACATCCAAAGAATCCAGCAAGGCGGTCTCGATCAGATTTACTTCAAAAGGCTTGGTCAGACCGGCATCGCAGCCATTGGCAGCATTTACAAGCAGTTGTAATTCGTACGTTCCACTTGAATCAATGAAAAAAACCGGATTTTGTATATCAAATTCCAAGCCCAAAGGCTCCAGTCGCCAGTTCCAATCCACAATTCCCGAAGCCGAATCAGTGGAAGCATCGGTTACCATGACGGTGAGGGAATCGGTGCATTCGGTAAAATCAATCGAAAAATCGGGTTGAAGCGTCGCCGGTAGCAGGCGAATTGTCTGCTCGAAGGTATCGGCACAAGCAGTACCGGGTTCAATGATCAAACGAACATCATAACTCCCCGTATCCGGAAAAGTAAAAGTTGGATGTTGTTCATTGGAAACAAGTCCATTACCGAATTGCCAGAGAAAACTGTCTGTTTCAAGGCTTTGATTGGTGAATTTTACATCAAGATCGCCGCATTGCACTTCTGGCGCAAAAAAATCGGCCGTTGGGCGGCCGCAAAGTCCCACATTGTATTGAAAATCCCGCCTTGTAGTGGAAATCAATTCCCCATCTCGATACTCCTCTACACAAATGCCGACCACAAACTGCCCCACCGTATTCGGCGTTCCAGTCAGAATTCCGGTTTTGGGATCAATGCGTAAAGGTGCTTCATCGGGGTTGCCATTAAGCATATTGTCCAATCCATAAGGCGGGCTTTGCCAAACTACTTCCTGATAAGGGGGCGGATTCGGCGGCTGTGGCAAAGGCACCACTTGAGTTCCCCCCAGCAGCGGCGTACATAGTTTATACACAATCGAGTCTCCATCTATATCTTCCGCGGATTGATCAAAGGAAATCGGTTCGTTTACACAAATATAAATTGGCGGCCAGGATTTAAACTTTGGGTTGGAATTGCATTCCAGCAGTGCCCGCTCTGTGATCGTTACGCCATACGTAGCGCCCGAAGCCAGTGGATTGATGATGTTCAGAATCGTTTGATTGCGACAGCATCGTTGGTAAGCCAATTGGTAACCGCCTTGCCTAAAAGGTAATTCCACCTCCACCCGATAGGTCGTAGTATGCACGCACACACTGGGCGGCACTACAAAACATTCGCCGCTCAGCACCGGATTCAAGGTGTCATTATTCATCAATGGTACCAGAATTTGCCCAAGCAGTTGATTATCAGCATCAAAAACACCAATCGACGCCGGATTATCAAACCAGGCATTCGGGTCACCGTAGAAACAATCTCTGAAAATGGTGAGCGTAATTTCGTAGCGATCATCACCCAGGCAGGTGTAGTTCATCTCACCACCAACGATATGGGTAGCTCTTACCCAAAAGGGCATCAATAAAATAGCAAGTAAAACTGAGCGTTTAGCCGTTTTCAAGTTGGTAAGCTTTCCAGCTAAATTACAAATTGATTTAATAGGATTCAAACACAACCGTGCGCACGCGCCTGCTCTGTCGTCCATCCGGCATAGTCTCTTCCAGAATTAATTTTTTTGCCAAAGGATGCTCAAATACTTCCTGCATATTGCGAATGCCCGCCGCCGGCACGCCTGCTTCGCGGAAGCGCTGTAAAATTTTATCTCGTTCAAAAGGTAAAAATCCAACCTGTAAAGCATCGATCAATGCCACCCGGTTTTTCACACGATTGGCATTGGAAGAAAAGCGTTCATCTGTCATTAAGTATTTGAAATCCAGCACTTCACAAAGTTTTTGAAACTGACGCTCGGTGCCTGCGGCCAGCACAACCTGTTTTTTATCTCTGGTTGTAAAAATATCGCCGTAAGGTGCAATATTCGGATGTTGCGTGCCCAAGCGTTGCGGAAT
Organism: uncultured Saprospiraceae bacterium; assembly: GCA_964523725.1. Lineage (GTDB taxonomy): Bacteria > Bacteroidota > Bacteroidia > Chitinophagales > Saprospiraceae > JADJNW01. Next base: position 2,376 of record CAZGAU010000011.1, on the reverse strand, counting down.
GTGTCCTGCCATGAGCCAGTTGGTGGCCTGATTTGCCAGCGAAGCTACCGCCGATTCGAACAAAGAAACAGAAACGTAAGACCCTTGCCCTGTCATTTGTCGCTTGAGCAAAGCCAACAAAATCGCCTCTTTCAACTGATGTGCCGCCAGCAAATCGATCAAAGCCACAGGCATTTTCACCGGATCGCGACCGGGCTCGCCAGTCATATACAGAAAACCAGCCTCTGCCTGCAAGACCACGTCAAAAGCGGGAGTATCGTCTTCTCCGCCAAAACTGGTGATCTGACCAAAGATTAGCCGGGGATTGAGCGTTTTCAGATATTCATAATCCATGCGCATTTTTTCCGCAGAACTTCGCTTGAAATTGCTGACTACGACATCGCAATCTCTGATTAATGCATGTACAAGTTCCTGATCTTCTTTCTGTTGTAAATTCAAAAGATGAATTTCTTTACCCCAATTTACACTACAATAATAAGCGGAATACGCAGTTTCCGGGTCTTCTTCGGGCACTTTCCAGGAGCGCGTGACATCGCCGCCGGTGGTTTTGTTTTCAATCTTTATGACGGTTGCGCCGAGTTCGGCAAAAAACAGCCCAACCGCAGGCCCGGCAAGCACGCTGGCGAGTTCGACCACCTTCAAATCCTTAAAAATTTCTTTGAGTTCCATATGTTTTTTGAATTGCCTGAAAATACGCTATTTTTTGAGATGCCAGATGCCAGAAGTTAGATGCCAGATTTTTTTATGTAAATTGTCCAACAAAAGACATCCATCAAGCAAACATAAAACAACTGCAAGTAATGAAAATATTTACAGCAGATCAAACCCGAGAACTCGACGCCTATACCATTGACCATGAGCCCATTGCGTCCATTGATCTCATGGAACGTGCATCGCTGACTTTTGTGCACTGGTTTGTAAATAAATTCCCCGATCATGATATACCTATTCATATTTTTTGCGGATCAGGTAATAACGGTGGCGATGGACTAGCATCGGCGCGGCTTTTGCAGCAACGCTTTTATAATGTTACAGTTTGGTTTTGTAAAATTAGCGAAAACCCCTCTCCTGATTTTCAGGCAAACTGGGATCGGCTGCCGCGGCGCACGGAATTGCAAATCCGTACCATTGAAAAAGGCGCTCCCCTACCCGATCTGCCGGAAAATGTGATTGCCATCGATGCGATTTTCGGCTCTGGTTTGAATCGGCCGGTTGAAGGCTATTGGGCGGCGTTATTTCAACATTTAAACGAGCAAAATATTACCAGGGTCTCCATTGACATTCCTTCGGGCTTGTTTGCCGACCAGCATACCGAGAGTACCTGCATTCAAGCAGATTTTACCTTTAGTTTTGAAATGCCCAAACTGGCGTTCTTTTTCCCTGAAAATCAGAATATTGTAGGAGAATGGTCTTTTGAAAGCATTGGCTTACATCCAGATTTTATTACAAAAACGGACACGCCATTTCATTATATCGATATAATATTTGCAAAAAAATTATTGCATAAGCGGCAGAAATTCAATCATAAAGGAAATTTTGGTCATGCGCTGCTTATCATGGGAAGTTATGGTAAAGTCGGTGCAGCGATACTGGCAGCGCGGGCTTGTCTGCGTAGCGGTGTGGGTTTGGTTACGATTCATGCACCCAAATGCGCGTATCCGATCCTGCAAATGAGCATCCCCGAAGCCATGGTGAACATAGACCGGCACGAGTTTTTCCTGTCGGAAATCCCTAAGTTATCAGCATATAAAGCCATTGGCGTGGGTTGCGGCATTGATCAGAAAAGGTCCTCGGCAGAGGCGCTGGAAGAGTTATTGGAAAGAAGCCCCATTCCGCTGGTACTTGATGCCGACGCTTTAAATCTCATTTCAAAAAATCAAAAGTTAGTTAAAAAAATTCCAAAAAACAGTATCCTTACGCCTCATCCCAGGGAATTTGAACGTTTATTTGGTGCTACAAAAAATGATTTTGAGCGAAACGAATTACAACGCACAAAAGCCCGGGAATTAAACATTTATATCGTTCTCAAAGGTGCGCATACTTGCATCGCCTGCCCGGATGGAAGCTGCTATTTCAATGCCACCGGAAATCCCGGCATGGCCACAGGCGGCAGCGGCGATGTGCTCACCGGCATTATCACCGGCTTATTGGCTCAATCTTACACGCCATTTGAGGCGGCAACGCTGGGCGTTTATTTGCACGGCTTGGCGGGCGATATCGCATCGGAAGAATTGGAACAGGAAGCTTTGATAGCCGGGGATATTGTGCAATATTTGGGACGAGCATTTAAAAAGTTGAAGGGTTGAAAGTTTGAGGTTGAAAGTTTGATGGTTTGGAAGTTCAAGGAGTTGGGATTTTATTAAAATTTTTCAAAAA
>CAZGAU010000010.1:0-58078 GCA_964523725.1 uncultured Saprospiraceae bacterium | reverse complement strand
TCGCGGTAGCTGCGCCCGATGGGCAGGGTTTTGTTTCCTACCTCAATTTCGGTGGTGGTGTAGGCTTCAATTTTATCTTTGGCTACAATAAACGAGCGATGAATCCGAATAAAATTTGGATCATTGAGCATTTCGTGGATTTCTCCCAACTGAAATTTGGTGACAATGGATTGATCCGGCGTGAAAATCCGCACGTACTCTTTCAGACTTTCGATGTAAAGAATTTCATCAAAAAATATTTTAACACGCTTTTTATTTACATTGAAAAAATAAAAGGGTCGTTCTTTTTCAGCAATGGCGGGCGCTGTGGTGGCTTCACGCTTTTGTAATTTTTGCACCGCTTTTAAAAATCGACTAAATTCGATGGGTTTTAGTAAATAATCCACCACATTCAGATCATAACTTTCCAGGGCGTACTGATGATAAGCAGTAGTGAGGATCACTTGCGGCGGCTTATTTAGTGTTTTTAAAAAATCTACTCCTTTAAGTTTTGGTAAATGAATATCAAGAAACATTACATCCACCCTCTCTTTTTGTAAAAATTCCATCGCAAAAAGCGCATCCGGGCAAATCCCCGCCAGCTCTAAACCGGGCGCATCTTTGATGTAATCCGCCAGGATTTCAGCGGCCAGGGGTTCGTCTTCTACGATCAGGCATTTCAACATTATTTATAAATTATGATTTTGTAATTGCAATTTCATTTAACATCAAATGTAGTTTTGCAGTGAATTTATTTTCCTGATTTTCAATGGTTAATTGATACGCATTGGGATATAATAACTCCAGTTGTCTTTTTACATTATTTAGTCCTAGCCCCGTTTCATTTACACCGATATCCGGTTCTTTATCATTTGTTACTTCAAAAGTAAGTTTATTATTTTTTACATAAAGCTGAATATCGATTTCAGTTAAAAAGCGATTTTCACCGGCGCCGTGTTTAAAAGCATTTTCCACAAAAGGCAGCAGGAGCAAGGGAGCGATCGCTTGCCCTTGATTATCAATATTTTCGGTGTAATTGATGCGGAGCCGGTCGCCGTAGCGCAATTTTTCCAGTTCGATCAAATCCTGGATGACCCGGGCTTCATCTGCCAGCGGAATAGTCGGATGGCTGCATTCGTACAGCATAAAACGCAATAATTTCGACAAGCGCAACAGCACTTCTGCGGCTTTGGGCGATTCCCGGCGGGCCAGGGCATAAATATTATTTAGCGTATTAAATAAAAAATGCGGATTGGTTTGCGCCCGTAAAAACTGTAGCTCCGATTGTAGTTTTTCCCGGATCAATTGCTGTTCGCGTTCGCGGCTTTCCATGCGGAAACGCCCTGATTTCAAGGCAGTTGCCACCGCTACCACCGTGCCGATATCAATTAAAGTAAATAACAGTCGATCTACGTCCCAGAATTGCATCGTATAATATTGCTTATAAAATGCAGGATACAGGATGAAAAACATGATAAAGCGATTCATAAAAGTCGCTGCTATGAGCACCAGGGCCGAACGCCACAGCAAGCGCCAAATGTAACTTTGCGCCAGCTCCAGCCAGTGAAAAATAAGGTAAGTAGCGCCTATTTTAACAGGCAACTGTGCCAATTCGCTGATAAATGCTGCGCGGAAACGCATATCATAACGCCCGGAAAGATAGGTGTATAGCAGCAAATATGCTGACCAAAAACCAATATGCAACCAAATACGCCGCTTCATGCTGTAAAGTTCGTAAAAGCTGCGAGGATTTCCATTTTTTGATACGAATGACACTTTGTGTAGCCCGAACACCAGTTTGCTCGGTTTAGCCGGATGTAATGGTTTTTAAAAAGCAGCAGCTTCACTTTGGTACATTTTTCTAAAAAACATGAAACATTGAAAATAGATTTGCCTGAAATGCAAACAATTATGAAGAAGTCTCTGCAAATTTGTTTATTTACTTGCCTCATGGCGAATGTAATAACTGCTCAACCCATATTTACTCAAATCATAAGCGGTGAGGTGGTCAACACGCCTGCCGACAGTCGCAGCATTAATTGGGTGGATGTAAATGGCGACGGCTGGGATGACTTGTTCATTTCCAATGGTTTGGAAGGCGGACAAAATAATTTATTATACCTAAATAATGGAAATGGTTCATTTACTTCTGTTAAAAACGATCCGATTGTGCAGGATAATGGACCTTCCGACGGCGCGACCTTCGCGGATGCTGATAACGACGGCGATCTGGATGGTTTTGTGGTGACCTGGTACGGCGCGAAAAATTCTTTTTATCGAAACGCTGGCAATGGCTCATTTACTTATGAGTCGTCCAATTTGACCGGAAATATTGGCACTTACTCGGAAACAGCGGCTTGGGGCGATTATGATAATGATGGACTGGTGGATATTTACATCACCAATAGCGCCGGGCAAAAAGAAAATATGTTATATCATAATTTGGGAAATGGTAGTTTTGAGCGTATTACATCCGGTGCACCGGTGACCGAGGCAGATTTATCGAGGGGCGCCAATTGGGTAGATTATGATAATGACGGCGATCTGGATTTATTTGTAGTAAATGAAAGTGATCAAAATAATGATTTATTTCGCAATGATGGTAATGGACAGTTCACAAAAATTATAAATATTACACTTACATCAAGTAGCGGAAATTCCATGAGTGCTTCCTGGGGAGATGTGGATAATGATGGCGACCTCGATGTATTTATCGCCAATGCAGGCTATTTTCAGCAGGAAAACAATCAGCTGTTTCTCAACAATGGGAATGGAGGGTTCACCAAAGTAACCACCGGCGCGGTCGTGACGGATGGCGGCTGTTCATACGGTTCGGCTTTCGGCGATGTGGACAATGACGGCGATTTGGATTTGATGGTGGGCAATGGTTATTGTGGAGGAGTTATTAAGAATTTTCTTTATGTAAATGATGGGCAGGGCAATTTCCAACGTGCCGATGAATCTTTTGAAACGCCCTGCTCTTTTGGTCTGGCATTTAGTGATTATAATAATGACGGATTTCTTGATCTGGCGATCGCTACTTGCAAGAATAATAATAATAGTTCGCAACCTGCAAATTTATTATATAAAAACAATGGCAATGGTAATAACTGGTTGAAAATCAAATTGGAAGGAAGTTCAACCAACCGTGCAGCCATTGGCACAAAAGTGCATATAAAAGCGATAATTAACGGGCAATCAGTTTGGCAAATGCGGGAAGTCACCGCGCAAAGCGGCTACTGCGGCCAGAATAGTTTGGTGCAGCACATTGGAATCGGCGATGCTGCTAAGGTCGACTCGGTCGTTATTGAATGGCTCGGCGGCAGCAAGCAGGTGATCGAGGCTGTTTTTGCCAATCAGCAAATTTATGTATTACAAGGATCGGATGTAACTGATGCTGATGAGGCGTCATTTGCCATCCTGGATTTGCGTACTGCTCCGAATCCTGTAAAAAACAGGTTTAAATTGGAAGGCTCATTAGCAAAAGCAATTGATAATCTGCAAATTATGTTGATTGACACCCTGGGAAGAAGTGTTTATACCGGACAATTGAATAATTTGCCTCAGGGAGCGTTTTCGCAGCAAATCGATATTGGCGAGCAATTGCCAAGCGGTGTTTATTACTTGCGTCTGGCGGCGGAGAACAAGGTGAAGAGTATAAAATTAGTGGTGGAAAACTAAATAAAGATGAATAAAAAGCTACGTTGGAAAGGAACATTTCCGAGTTTGTTTTTGATGATAGCAATGGTGAAAGCCTCTTCATTACTGGCTTTCGGAGTGATTGATGGTGATTTGCCCAAAACAGTATTTACACATTATGATGTGCAATTAAAAATTGATATAAAACGAGAATTCATTGCAACAGTCTTTAATATTAACTATCAACATGAAGGAAAACAGGTGGATTCGCTGCAATTATTTTTGAATAATAGCATGACAATTGAAAAGCTGGAAGCGGCTTATTTGAAGGATTTTAAAATACAAGCCGCCACTTTTTCAGATAAAGTAAATGAAATCACCCTGCTTTTTAGTCAAAATATCAAGCCCGGCGACCGCATCCCAATCCAGATCCATTACGCCGGGCAACTGCGACAAGAAGATATGCCCTTTGCCGTGGATTTGATTTCGGAGCAATGGCTGGAGCTGAGCGTCAATTCGTTCTGGCACCCTATTTTTAAAGGGTTTTTGACCAATTTTACCGCGGATGTTACCCTGGAATTGCCCGGCAATTTTGAAGTGGTCAGCAGTGGAAAAGTTTCCCGAAAAGACGATCGTTTTTTGATTCATAATGTTGTTCCTCAGGTAGATATCGCCTTTTGTGCCAGCCCAAAGTTTTTGAAGCGAGCGGAAGGCAAAATGAATATTTTTTATACTAATCCTGAGCAACCTTTCCTGGATGCCTTGATCCGGTATGGCTCGCAAAGTCTGACTTTTTTAAATAACTGGCTGGGTAACAACGATTCCATTCCTTACGGTAAAATCGTGATCGCGCCGCGCCCGGAGACGGGCTACGCTCGCAAGCATTTTATTATACTTAGTAATCTGAAAAACAGCGATGAAGCGCATCTTTCGAATTTTATTGCCCATGAATTTGCGCATTTCTGGTGGCTCAAAGGTGATTCCAACACCGACGCCAACTGGCTGAACGAATCCTTCGCGGAGTACACCGCGCTTCAGTACCAGCGCGAGGTGCTGGGCGAAGCTTTTTTCCAAGAACAAATCGAAAAATTAAGAAAACGATCTGCCGGGTTACCGCCGATTATTACAGAAGGAAATAATGAACGTCAGTCACATGATGTATTATATCATAAAGGTCCATTAAAACTATATGAGTTGGAACAAGTAATAGGTAAAAAACCTATGCAGACTTTATTGCAAAAAGTAAATGAAAAGAGTGTGAAAACGACGGAAACATTATTATCACTAGTGAAAATATTACATGGCGTAGAGATTGCAGCAGGATTTGAGCAGTCCTTGAAGCAATAAAAAAAATTTTTGGGGATTTGTAACAATTTTCCATTTAGTCAGTCTCCGAAAGAAAAACTAAAAAATGAAAACAAAACAAGTAATCACCCTGCTCTTGGTCATCGGAGCATTTCTTAACACTTTTGGTCAAAAGACTATTCCGCTGGAAATCAACAACAACGGTTACATTTTTGTAAAAGCTACCCTGAACGACAGCATTGCCGGTAATTTCCTGCTCGACACCGGCGGCGGCATGCACGTGCTTTCCGGGAAATATTTTGAGCGGGTAAAAAGCTCAGTTAAATCTGCGGGCTACTTCACCGGCTTCCGGCACAATGGCGAGCGCCTCGACGCTGAGATGTACACCATCCCTTCGCTGGCAATAGAAGGCTTGCGCCAGGAAAATCCTTACACCGGCTACTATGCACCGCTCGATGAGTACGGTATAGATGGGATTATTTCGCTGAAGATGTTTGAAAATCAGCCTGTTACAATTGATTTTAAAAATAAACAATTGGTGCTGGAAACCACTGAAAGTTTAAAAAAACTGGAGAAAACCGCTGAGCTGATCCCCTTCACGGTGCAACAGTACCGTGACAAAGCACTGGATATTTTTATCAAAATTTGCGTGAACGGCGTGGAGGTCGAAGCCGAATTTGACACGGGAAGTGGTTATAACACGCTGTTAATCAATCCGTTTTTTATGGAAAAAATGGGTGTGCAAAAAGAAGACGCCCGCGAGCGCATACACGACAAGGAGAAAAACTGGAAAGATTATTTTGTGCAAATCCCGGCCGGAACAGTTTGTGCGGCGCCGGCAGTGGCGGGCAAAGATGTAACGGTGACCTTCCGCGAAGGCTTGATTTATGAGGCGCTCATCGGTAGCGGCTGGTTCAAAGATAAGGCTTTGACAATCGATATTCCCAACCGGCGCATGCTGGTGCGGTAATCCAAACCCACGATTCATTTCATTGCGAACAAGGTTTGCAGGATTGCCGGGGTTTTTAAGTATTGCAATAGCCTGCTTCCTGGAAATCTTGTTCGTCTTATCCAAATCCCACTTTCTCTCCCCGCTATTTTTTGTAACTTTGGTCTTCGGTTTATTGGGTCATAGGGTGATAAGTTTATAGGGCATCACCCCATTACCCCATCACCTTATCAACCATTATAAATGAGTAATTTCGTCGTATCGGCCAGAAAATATCGCCCCAATCGCTTTGAAGATGTAGTGGGGCAGGAGCACGTATCGCGCACGTTGAAGAATGCCTTACAGAGCGATCAATTGGCACATGCCTTTTTGTTTTGTGGACCCCGGGGCGTGGGTAAGACTACCTGCGCGCGTATCCTGGCAAAGATTTTGAACTGTCAGAACCCGACCAAGGATTTTGAACCCTGCAATGAATGCAGCTCCTGCAAATCTTTCAATGAGAATGCCTCTTTCAATATCACCGAACTGGACGCCGCCTCGAACAATTCGGTGGAGCATATCCGCGCACTGATCGAGCAGGTGCGCTTTCAGCCGCAGCAGGGCAAATACAAGGTGTTTATCATCGACGAGGTGCACATGCTCTCGCAGCAGGCGTTCAACGCTTTTCTGAAAACCCTGGAAGAGCCGCCGCCCTATGCCATCTTTATACTGGCAACTACGGAGAAGCACAAGATCATTCCTACCATTTTGTCGCGCTGCCAGATTTACGATTTTCGCCGTATCCAGGTACAGGATATGGTAGTACATTTGCAGGGAATTTGTAATAATGAACACATTGATGCCGAGGAAGATGCACTGCATATCATCGCTCAAAAAGCCGACGGCGCCCTGCGCGATGCTTTGTCTATTTTTGATCGAATTGTCGCCTTTACCGGCAAAAAAATCACTTACCAGGACGTCATTTCCAACCTGAATGTGCTGGATTACGACTACTATTTCCGAATGGTGGACGCGTTGCTCGTAGAGGATGTGTCGCGGGTGCTACTCATTTTCGACGATATTCTGAGAAAAGGCTTTGATGCCGAGCTGTTTATCAACGGTTTTGCCGAGCATTTGCGCAATCTGCTGGTTTGTAAAGACCAACAGACACTCTCTCTGCTGGAAATTAGTGATACCTTACAAGCTCGTTATTTTCAACAGGCGCAAATTACACCTGTTTCCTTGATTCTCACGGCATTAAATATTGCAAATGATTGTGATGTAGAGTATAAAAACGCTCGCAACAAACGGCTCCATGTCGAAATAGCGCTGATTAAAATGACCTATATCAAACGTGCGGTGCAAGTGGCGCGGCAGCCGGAGCTGGCCGGAGAGGAAAAAAAAAAGATTGATCCAAAGTTAGAAGTTGGAAATGGGAAATCGGAAATAGGAAGTGAAGAGTCGGAAACCGCTAACCAGCAACGAGCCTCGAGCAACGAGCCTCGAGCTTCCTATTCTTACCAGGAGCCTATCTCAGACGAAGCTTCCCCGTCGTTGTTTGCAAAAGGAAAAAATTCCGACAAGCACAGCATGCCAAGACTTGGTGACTTGGAGACCATAGTGCAGGAAGTACAACAGGAAGAAAGCAACAACGGCAAAAAAGACGTCCCTGAACTGAGCCTGGAAGAGCTGACCAGCGCCTGGCAACAATATATTGACGAGAGCGAGCAACCTGACGCCGTCAAAATGCTTTGGCAGGATGCCGAATTGCAGCTCGAAAAAAAACACATCACTGCGATTGCCGCGTCTTCGCTGGCAGAAAATGCGATTCGTGAAGAATCTGGCTTGATCGAATATATCCGGCATTATTTTGATGATACGGAACTTACCTTTTCTATCAAAAAAACCGAGAAAAAACAGGCGCCTCCAAAGATTCAGAAAATCCTGACAGTCAAGGAAAAATACCTGAAAATGCGCGAAACCAATCCGCTTTTGCAAGAATTACAATCGCGCTTCGATCTCCGCCCGGATGAAGATTGATTTCTCTTTTTTGCTCAATAATTTAGTATCTTTGATAAGGGTGTCGGCCAATGGACATTTTTGTGTGGATGTTTAAACTTTTTTTAAGAAACCGGCGGCCCGTTTTGGTGTTTCATTACGAAAACCTAAAATTCTTTTTTGCAGCATGAGCAATCAATCTTTCTGGTACCTCGAAAATATAGATATTACTCAAATTCTTTGTCCGACCAAGCTCACAAAGGAAGAGATGGATCGGCATATCCACAAGATTTATAAGAAAGGTGAATATATTTATCTGCCCGAGGAATACTCCGACCGGATTTTTTTTATCTCTGAGGGGCGCGTGAAAATCGGTAATTACGGCGATTCCGGCAAGGAAATTACCAAGGCCATTCTTGGCAAGGGTGAAGTATTTGGTGAACTGGCGCTCGTGGGCGAAGACAAACGCCGTGATTTTGCTTACGTGATGGAAGAATCGACCGTTTGTGTGGTTGGGCTGAATGAGATGAAATCTCTGATGCGTGACCGCAACGATCTGAGCATTTTTCTGATGAAAATGATGGGCTCACGTATGCTGGAACTCGAGCAACGCCTGGAATCTTTGGTTTTCAAGGACTCCCGTTCCCGGATTGTTGAATATTTGCACGATCTCGCCAGCAAAAAAGGACAACGGGTCGGTTATGAAATGCTGGTACGAAAATTTCTTACTCACCAGGAAATTGCCAATATTACCGCCACTTCTCGCCAAACGGTGAATACGGTTTTGAACGAATTGCGGAATAAAAATATCATCACTTTCAATCGTCGGCGCCTGCTGGTGCGCGATATGGACATGCTGAAAAAGGAAATCGAAATGCCAAGTGTTGCCTGATAAATGCTTAATTTTGAGTGCAAAATGAAATTCAGCATTCAGAATTAAAATGACGGAGTGCGCTCTAACATGTCAGAAATCAGCGGTTTACAGCAGTACAACGAAACTTTTCTCCAGGAACTGGAACGCCTGAATCCCGCGCAGCGCGAAGCTGTGGATCAGATCGAAGGTCCGGTGCTGGTGATTGCGGGGCCAGGCACCGGCAAAACACAAATACTCGCCGCAAGAGTCGGACGCATTCTCATCGAAACAGATACACTTCCACAAAATATTCTTTGCCTTACTTTCACCGATGCGGGCGTGCACGCCATGCGCCGGCGCCTGCTGGAACTCATTGGTCCTGAGGCACATCGGGTGCATATCTATACTTTTCATTCTTTTTGCAATAGCATTATTCAGGATAATCTGGAGTTATTCGGGCGGCATGATCTGGAGCCGGTGAGCGACCTGGAGCGCGTGGAAATGATTCGCAGCATTATTGATAATCTGGACGTGGCACACCCGCTCAAGCGTGGGCAATCCGACGCTTATTTCTACGAAAATCATCTCTACGAACTGTTCAAGCTGATGAAAACCGAAGCCTGGACGATGGAATATATTCATAAAAAAATTGATGAATATCTGCTTGATCTTCCAAATCGTAAAGAATTTGTTTATCAGATTACGCGCGGTTCGTTTAAAAAAGGCGAACTCAAAAAAGCTAAGATCGAAGAAGCCAACGAGCGTATGGAACGTCTGCGCGCCGCAGCCGCGCTGTATCCCTGGTTTGAAAAAGCCATGCGCGATGCCCGCCGCTACGATTATGACGATATGATCCTGTGGGTGTTGCAGGCATTTGAGGAGAATGAGGCGCTGCTGCGCAATTATCAGGAGCAATACCTTTATTTTCTGGTGGACGAATATCAGGATACGAACGGCGCTCAGAATAATATTTTGCGTAAACTGGTTGAATACTGGGAGCATCCGAATATATTCATTGTCGGCGATGATGACCAATCGATCTACGAATTTCAGGGCGCGCGCCTGAAAAATCTCACCGATTTTTACGAAAACTACCAGGATGCGATCAGAGTGGTGCTGTTAAATGAAAATTATCGCTCCTCCCAAAGGATTCTGGATACATCACGGGCTTTGATTTTTCACAATCAAATTCGTATTGTGAACAGCCTGAAAGAGTTAGGCATTGAGAAAATACTGCAAGCGAGGCATCAGCAGTTTGGAAACTTGGAAGTATTGCCCAAAGTAGTTGCCTACCCCAATCGCACGCACGAGGAAGTGGACATTGTCAACCAAATCGAACAAATGCGGACGGAGGGCTTTCCGCTGGAGGAAGCGGCGGTCATCTACGCGAAGCACAAACAAGCCCAAAATATTATTTCGCTGCTGGACAAAAAAGGAATCCCATACAATACCAAGCGCCGGGTGAATATTCTGGACTTGCCGATTATACGCAATCTGCGCGACCTGCTGGAGTATTTACAAATGGAATACCGGCAGCCGCATAGCGGAGAGCATTTGCTGTTTCGATTGTTGTACGTGGATTTTTTGAATATCCCACCTGCGGATGTGGCAAAATTAAGCGTTTATCTGGCTAAGTTTGAATCAACGGATCGCCCGAAAATGCGGGATGTATTAAGACAAGAAGCCAGGCTCGCCGAATTAAATTTGGAACAACCTGAAGCCATCAGGCGCATCTCGGATTTGATCGACGAGCTACTCATCGAATTGAGCGGACAAAGCCTGCCGGGGCTGCTGGAAAAGCTCATCAATCGCAGCGGATTGCTCAAAATGATCACGATGCATCCTGACAAAGTCTGGCTCCTGCAAGTGATAAAAACGTTCTTCGATTTTGTACAACTGGAGACCGAACGCAATCCGCGTCTGACGCTGCGCCAACTGCTGGAAATACTCCAAAGTATGGACGCCAATCGCCTGGCTATCGGGTTGAATAAAGTCACAACCGCCGAGTACGGCGTGAACCTCATGACCGCCCATAGCGCCAAAGGGCTTGAGTTCCAGCGGGTTTTCCTGCTTGATTGCACCAAAGATAATTGGGAACCCTCAGGGCGCAATAGTTCCTACCGCTTCGCTTTGCCGGATACGCTGACTTTTTCCGGGGAGGAGGATGCGCTGGAAGCCCGCCGCCGCCTGTTTTATGTGGCGATGACCCGCGCCAAAGAATTGTTGTATATTTCTTACAGCGAGCAGGACAACGCCGGCAAGGAATTGCAACGCGCCATTTTCCTGGATGAAATCGTGGAAGGCATGAATTTGCCGGTTGACCGCGCAGTCGCCCCGGAACTTATGCTGCTCGAAGCTCAGTTTTTGCAGCTTTCCGAAGCACCGGTGAGCATTCCTGTTGCGGAAAAAGCGATGGTGGACGAACTGCTGGAAGGCTTCCGCCTGACTATCACGGCTCTGAATCAGTATTTGAAATGCCCGTTGGGTTTTTATTTTGAATACGTGCTGAAAGCGCCGATCATGCCCAGCGAGAGCGCTAATTATGGCACCGCCATGCACAATGCCCTGCGGCGCTTGTTTGAAAAAATGCTGCTGACCAAGAGCAAAATTTTTCCCGAGCAGGCTTTGCTTGTGCAATTTTTTGAAGAAGAAATGCAGCGTTTGCGGAGCGGTTTTTCCGCTTCCGAATTTGAACGCAGGCTGGAAATGGGGCGTCGTAATTTGATGAATTATTATCACCAAAATATTGATGTTTGGCACAAGAAAGCCCGCGTGGAACTGACGATTCGAAATGCGCAAATTGATGATGTGCCGGTGACCGGTACGATCGACCGGCTGGAATTGTATGAAGGGCTGGAAACGACCATTGTAGATTACAAAACCGGCAAAGCTGACCTGAAAAAGTTGCGCAGCGCTGAGCAACTCAAGCCTTACGGCGGCAATTACTGGCGGCAACTAGCGTTTTACAAACTGCTGTACGAAAGCGCGGAACGCAGTTCCCGGCGCGTCACGCTGGGCGAAATTTCCTGGCTCGATCCAGACAATAAAGGGCAATTTGTGACCCAAGCCATCGAATTTGCTAATAAAGACACAGCATTTGTACGGCAACTGGTGAGGGAAACCTACGCTAAAATCCGGAATCACGAATTCTACGATGGCTGCGGCAAGTCCGATTGCCAATGGTGCAATTTCGTGCGGCACAATGTGGCGGTGGACAGTTTCGCGGAGGCAGAGATAGAAGAATTGGATGATTGATTAGATGTGCCGATTTGCTGATATAATCGTGCTATTTCTTTTTTATTGGAAATAAGTTATTTTTGAATTTGGATTAAAGCATTAAACATTCCCAAACATTAATAGGTACAAAACTAAAGATTTGTAAATCAATCGCAATGACGGCAACTGTTCAGAAAAGATACACCTTGGAGGAATATCTCGAAATGGAATACCATTCGGAGCAGTGGCAGATATTTACATGCTGGTAAAGTTTCCTGAAAAAAAGCAACCCGAAAATCCGCAACCGTGATTTTTTAATCCTGAGGTTCCCGTTCTCGCATTCGGTGATTTCTAGCTCCCTCCAATCAAAATTCTGTAACCTTATTTACCCGACAAACATTTTTCTTTTTAATTATTCAAAAAGGCAATTTGCTGTAAGTTTGTTTGGACATTGTTTTGCATAACTTATTGTTTTTCAACCTTTCCAAAGATCATTCCTTTGTAAAAAAAGATTATGAAGGCTTTGTTAATCGGATTTCCCTCCTTACTTTTGCACCGGCTTAGAAAAAGGTAAAAGTAGATATATTCCGATGCGCAAGATATTACTGATCCTCTTAGTTTTTGTTGGTACACTGACCGCGGCAATTGCTCAGGAAAATCACTCCGAAAGCACTCAGCCAGATCACGACGAGCACCTCACTGCCGAAGCGCATGAAGGCGACGAGCACGGTTGCGAGTGCCATGTGCACAAGGGCGATGATTTCGAGCCTGCCACTACGGCTTTCCACCACATCAGCGATGCGAATGTATTTCATGTAGCAGGCGATTTGTATGTGCCGCTGCCCTGCATTTTGTACGCTCCGGCGGAAGGTCTTTCTGTTTTTATGGCGAGCAAGTTCGACATTGGCGAGCACGGTACCGGCGAAAAGGCCTACAAACGCTATGTGTTGTTCGATGGCGCGGTCATGCGTGTTCCGGATGAAAAATTCCCTGCGGGTGAAGTCGAAATCGACTGTATCAATCATAAAACCGTTAAAGTTGACGGAGAGGAGAAAGATCAATACGAGGTTGTTTACAACGGCGAATGCTACAAACTAGATAAAAAAACCACCTGGGATGCCGGTATGCTCGGCGGTGGGGTGACTTCATTCTATGATTTTTCGATCACGAAGAATGTCTTCACCATGATCGTTACTTTTATCCTGCTGTTTATTTTGTTCAGAGCAGTGGTGAGCGGTTATCAGAAGCGTCAGGGGCAAGCACCCAAAGGCGTTCAGTCATTCATGGAACCGATTTTCACTTTCATTCGCGACGAGGTAGCGATCCCATTCCTGGGTCACAAATACGAAAAATACCTGCCCTTCCTGATGTCCATTTTCTTTTTTATTCTTGGACTCAATTTGATCGGGCAGATTCCAATTTTTCCGGGTAGCGGTAACGTGACGGGGAACCTGGCGGTGACGGCTGCTTTGGCATTATTTACTTTTTTTGTTACAAATCTTAGCGGCAACAAGCATTACTGGGAGCATACCCTGTGGATGCCCGGTGTGCCTGCAATTATCAAAATATTAATCCTGACTCCGGTAGAAATCCTCGGCTTATTTTTGCGCCCGCTTACGTTGATGCTGCGTCTTTTCGCTAACATCACGGCGGGTCACGTGGTAGTGATTATTTTTGTGGGTTTGATCTTTATTTTCGGCGATTCCGGCAGAAGCCTGGGTGGTGGTATCGTGGGTACTTTAATGGCAGTGCCGCTGACCTTGTTCATGTTGGCAATTGAATTACTGGTAGCCTTTATTCAGGCATTCGTGTTCTGTATTCTGTCTGCATCATATATCAGCGCAGCGATTGAAGAACCGCACCATCATTAAGATGGTTGATAGGGTGAAAGGTTGATAGGCTTAATAACCTCCTAAACCTTCTCAACTAATAAAAATAAAGAAGTCATTTTAATCATCATAAATACAATTTGACATGACTGGTACATTAGCAGCTCTAGGAGCTGGTTTGGCAGTAATCGGCGCCGGTATCGGTATCGGTAACATCGGTGCAAAAGCAATGGAAGCAATCGCTCGTCAGCCAGAGGCAGTGGGTGATATTCGTGCAAATATGATCCTGATGGCGGCACTTATCGAAGGTGCTGCGCTGATCGCGATCATTTTGAGCATTTTCTTTGCTTAATCAAATCAGCTGAAAGATTAGGGTTGGAAAAGTGACGGTTGGTCATTCTTTCAACCCTTTCCCAAATTTTAAAAATGATGAACTCCATGATATTTTTAGCAGATTTTTCAGTGATGAAGCCAGAACCGGGTCTGTTGCTCTGGACGATTGTGATTTTTGCGCTTTTCTGGTTCATGATGGCGCGTTTTGCGTTCAAACCGATTCAAAATGCCTTGAAGCAACGTGAAGACGATATCCAAAAGTCACTCGACGAGGCTAAAAAAGCACGTGAAGAAATGGCGAACCTGAAAGCTGAAAACGAGCAGTTGCTCAAGCAGGCTCAGGAAGAACGCATGAAAATATTGAAAGAAGCCAACGAAGCGAAAGAAACCATCATCGGCGAAGCCAAAAACAAGGCGAAAGAAGAAGCGCAGAAGATTGTAGCGAACGCCAAAGAACAGATCGAGCATCAGCGCATGGCAGCGATCACGGATATTAAAAATCAGGTGGGTAAAATGTCGCTGGAAATCGCTGAGAAAGTGATCCGCAAGCAACTGGAAGGCAATCAGGAACAAGAGCGTTTTGTGAATACGCTGGTGGAAGAAATGAAGCTGAATTAAAAATTCCAAGATGTCAGTAGCAAGAATAGCACATAGATACGCAAAATCACTGGTGGATCTCGCGATCGAGCGCAACAAGCTGGATCGGGTTCTGGAGGATGTACAATCTTTCAAAGAATTGACAAAGAACCGTGATTTCTATCTGTTGATAAAAAGTCCGATCATTCATCACGCTAAGAAAGAGCAGATCATTGAGAAGCTTTTTGCGAAAAGCTACGATGAACTGACGATGGCGTTTCTGCGCATCCTTATCAAGAAAGGACGTGAGGGTTATATGCCGGAAATTGCGAATGAATTCATCTACGAGTACAAAAAATACAAGCACATCACCTCGGTCAAATTGACAACAGCAACTAAGCTGGACGAGGCTGCGCTGAAAAAAATACACGAGAAGCTGGTGGCAAGTAAGGAAACGGACGATAACGTGGAAATCGAAACGATAGTTGATCCCGCCATCATCGGTGGTTACATCCTGGAATTTGATGGAAAAATGTACGATGCTAGCGTTAAAAATAAGCTGAGTGAATTAAGAAAAGAATTTGAGGATAATCTGTATATCTCTCAAATTATTGCCAGTTAAGAAAAATTAGTATTGTTAATTATTTGATTTTCAATTAACAATCAATCATCACAATAAATAATTCTAAAGATATGGTTGACGTAAAACCTGATGAAATATCCGCGATACTGAAGCAGCAGCTCTCCGGTTTTAGCAGTGCGACAGAGCTGGAAGAATTTGGTACGGTATTGCAAGTGGGCGACGGTATCGCTCGTGTATATGGCTTGACCAAGGCTCAGGCTGGTGAATTGGTGGAGTTTGAAACAGGTGTGGAAGCAATCGTTTTGAACCTGGAAGAAGACAACGTGGGTGTGGTATTGATGGGTGAAGGCGACGGTATTAAGGAAGGTTCGCGCGTGAAGCGTACCGGTCGTATCGCTTCCATTCAGGTAGGCGAAGGTTTTGTTGGTCGCGTTGTAAACCCACTGGGTCAGCCGATCGACGGTAAAGGCGAAATCAAAGGTACGAAGTACGATATGCCATTGGAGCGCAAAGCCCCGGGTGTTATCTTCCGTCAACCGGTGAACGAGCCTTTGCAGACTGGTATCAAGGCAATTGATGCGATGATTCCGATCGGTCGTGGCCAGCGTGAGTTGATCATCGGCGACCGCCAAACTGGTAAAACTGCTATTGCAATTGACACCATCATCAACCAAAAAGAATTCCACGAACGTGGCGAAACGGTTTACTGTATTTACGTGGCTTCTGGTCAGAAGGCTTCCACGGTAGCGCAGGTAGCCCGCACACTGGAAGAGCATGGTGCGATGGATTATACCGTGATCGTATCCGCATCTGCAGCCGATCCAGCGCCGTTGAAATTTTATGCGCCGTTTGCAGGTGCTTGTATCGGTGAATATTTCCGCGACACAGGTCGTCCGGCTTTGATCATCTATGATGATTTGTCGAAGCAGGCGGTGGCTTACCGCGAGGTATCGCTGCTGTTGCGTCGTCCGCCGGGTCGTGAGGCTTATCCTGGAGATGTATTTTACCTGCACTCCCGTTTGCTGGAGCGTGCGGCGAAGATCATTGCCAATGATGACATTGCTCGTACGATGAACGACTTGCCGGAATCTTTGAAAAATGCCAAAGACGAAAACGGTCAGCCGCTGGTGAAAGGTGGTGGTTCTTTGACGGCATTGCCGATCATTGAAACCCAGGCTGGTGACGTTTCTGCCTATATTCCGACCAACGTAATTTCCATTACCGACGGTCAGATCTTCCTTGAATCAGGCTTGTTCAACGCAGGTATCCGCCCGGCGATCAACGTAGGTATCTCGGTATCGCGTGTAGGGGGGTCAGCGCAGATCAAATCGATGAAAAAAGTAGCAGGTACATTGAAGCTTGACCAGGCGCAGTATCGTGAATTGGAAGCTTTCTCGAAATTCGGTTCCGACCTGGATGCGGCTACGGCAGCGGTTTTGGAAAAAGGTAAGCGCAACGTGGAGATTCTGAAACAACCGCAATATTCGCCGGTAGCAGTGGAAAAACAAGTTGCCATTATTTACCTGGGTACCAAGAACTTGCTTCGGAATGTGCCGGTGGAAAAAGTTCAGGAATTTGAGAAAGCGTTCCTGACAGCATTGGAGAAGCAGCACCCGGAAGTGTTGGATGAATTCCGCAAAGGAAAACTGGAAGACGCGAGCCTGAAGACAATAGAAAAGCTGGCCGCAGATATGTCAGCACAGTATAAAAAGTAATTTTGAAGACGCTAGACGTTAGACCTTAGAGGTTAGATCAAGTCTAAAATCTAAGGTCTAATGTCTCCAAATCTAAAAATAAATGCCAGGGAATTTAAAAGAGGTACGCGAGCGTATCCGCTCTGTGCAAAACACACAGCAGATCACCAAAGCCATGAAAATGGTTTCTGCTGCGAAGCTCCGCAAAGCACAGCAGGCGATCACTCAGATGCGCCCATACGCCGACAAGCTCAACTCGATGTTGCGCAACATCATGTCGAACGTAGAGGGTGATCTTTCGATTGATCTTGCCAAGGAGCGACCGGTAGAAAAGGTTTGCCTGGTGGTGGTTACGTCCAACCGTGGTTTGTGCGGTGCGTTCAATTCCAATGTGATCAAGGCGGCCATGCAGGCAATTAACACGCAGTATGCTGACGTGCGTGCCAAGGGCAATCTGACCCTATTATTCGTGGGTAAGCGTGGCTACGATTATATGAAAAAGCGTTATCCCGACTGCACGATTATTAGTGAATACGTCAACCTGTTTGCGGAACTGAGCTTTGAAAATGTATCCGCTATTTCCGGACGTCTGATGCAGGCTTTCGAAGATAGAAAATACGACGAGGTAACCGTTGCTTACGGGCGTTTCAAGAACGCGGCTACCCAGTTCGCAGAAGCAGAAAAATTCCTGCCGGTACCGAAAATCGAGCAAACCGAGAGCAATCTCCGCGCTGATTATATTTTCGAACCGGATATGGAAGGCTTGCTGGAATATTTGATTCCCAATATTTTACATACGCAGTTTTTCCGTTTTATGTTGGATACGCACGCATCTGAGCATGGCGCCAGGATGACCGCGATGGACAAAGCGACGGAAAATGCCGCAGAACTACTGCGCGATTTGCGCCTGAGCTATAACAAAGCACGCCAGGAGGCGATCACCAACGAAATCCTTGAAATCGTAGGTGGTGCAGCTGCATTGGAAAGTAATTAATACTCGGAAACGAAAGACAACAATCTGCAAAGCCAGGGGCATCGTCTTGAAAAAGGCGGTGCCCTTATTGTTTTTATTAATTGGCTTTATAAGCATATTTCTACCTTGTTTTGCAAAATCTATTTAACTTAGGCTTGTTTTGAAACAAAACGCCGTGGCGTTTTTTATAAAAAGGAGCCAACAAGCTTGGATAGTAAATAAAAACTACCAACTTTTACCGCTCGCTATAAATCCTTACTGTTACTCTTAATTCGCTATGAAAGCCATTATACCCGTAGCCGGCGCCGGAACCAGACTTCGCCCCTTGACTTACACGCAACCCAAACCCCTCATTCCGGTGGCGGGCAAACCCATTATATCTTTTATCATTGACCAACTGATGGGAGTTGGCATCAATGAATTTGTATTTGTCATCGGCTATCTGGGTGAAAAAATCAAAAATTACGTGGAGCAAGCCTACCCCGATTTGCAAAAGGAGTTTATCTCCCAGGATGAACGGCTGGGCTCTGCGCACGCGATTTGGGTGGCGCGTGAGGCCTGGAAAGACGCCGACGAAGTCATGATTTTTTTCGGTGATATTATTATTGATGTTGATTTTCAAAGGGTGATGGATTTTTCCGGTTCCTGCCTGGGTGTGAAAAAGGTACCCGATCCTCGCGAATTTGGCGTAGTGGAATACAATGAGACAGGCGTTGTAAACCGAGTTGTGGAAAAACCCAAAATTCCAAAGTCGGACATGGCGATGGTCGGATTTTATAAAATAAAGGAAGTCAAGACTTTAGCAGAAGCATTGGATTTTAATATCAAAAATCATATCCTGACCAATGGCGAGTATCCCCTCACGGATGCCTTGATGCGCATGATCGAAAAGGGGGTGGAGTTTCGCACCATTACGGTGGACAATTGGTTCAACTGCGGCAAGAAAGAAGTACTGCTGGAAACCAACGCTATTCTGCTGGATCGAGAGGGTTATGCCTCCGCCGTTTTGCCGGACTTTGACAGCGCCATTATCATTCA
Organism: uncultured Saprospiraceae bacterium; assembly: GCA_964523725.1. Lineage (GTDB taxonomy): Bacteria > Bacteroidota > Bacteroidia > Chitinophagales > Saprospiraceae > JADJNW01. Next base: position 39,134 of record CAZGAU010000010.1, on the reverse strand, counting down.
TCCGGTAAGTATTGGTGAAAATTGCCAGATCACCAATTCCATTATAGGTCCGCACGTAACGATCGGGCAAAATGCAAAAATTAATAATGCTATTGTAAAAGATTCAATTATAGGAAACTATGCATCTCTTAAAGAAGTTATATTAAATCACTCTGTAGTTGGTAATGATACATCAATTACCGGCATGAAGTATAGTTTAAATATTGGTGATAATACAGAGATCGATTTCTCATTTCCAGAAAAAATATGAACTATGGACTTAGGAACACACTATATTGCGCTGACCGTGAAAGATATTAAAGAGTCGAAAGATTTCTATGAAAAACTCGGCTTTGTGGCGGATGACCGCTGGGGCGGTGTGGATCAGAAATGGGTAATGATGCTAAATGGCAATATCAAGATCGGGCTGTTTCAGGAAATGTTTCCTAAAAATGTACTCACTTTTAATCCCACCGACGCCCGCGCCATCTACAAAGAAGTAAAAAAACAGGGCATAGAAATCGCCCAGGAAGCCAATATGGACAAAGCCAGCGGGCCTTGCCACTTCGCGCTGGTGGATCCCGACGGCAACCCGGTGCTGATTGATCAGCATAATGATTGAATGGAAACTTCAAAAAATTTGAATGAAGATTTGAGTTATAAACCACCAATACGATGGTAAATTGTCTCGATACCTTTGGCTTCTTCGCCTTGTGGTGAAATATTATACGATGTAATAATAATTTGATTTTCATTTACTGGTTCAATCTCGGTGCGCCAACCCCAACGCTGATTCATACCCGGCACATTATAACTTCCCAATACAGAAAAACCATTATTTACAGGCTTCCCCTCTGAAAACATCATCGCCGTGCTCATATGAAAACTATCTACCCAGGTACATTGAAACGTATCACTACTCAAATCATAACCGTAAATGGCAAACCCTTCAAATGGCTTACCCTGCAAACTTCCATGATATTCATGTGCAATAAACCTTCCGTTGAGGATGGGGTACATCTTGCCGCGCCAGGGTGATTCATCCGTGAGTTTGTCCGGTTCAAACCAGGTTTTGGTGCTGCCTTCCCATTCACCGATGAGTTGATTCAGTTGATAGTGTTTACCATTTTTTTGTGAATCAATAAAGCTGGGTTTACTCATAATCTTTATGTTTTTTGTAAATAAAATTATACTTATTTACTTTCCGGTGCTATTTATATTTTATTATCGGTCTGAAAATACTAAGCTTATCCGTTTGAAAGTGAATAAAATAAGTTCCGGGAGCTAATGAATTGTTTTTATAAGAAATATCCTGCCACCCTGACAATAGTTGTTTTTGTTTCAACAGCCGAATGATGGTACCATTTGAACGGATAATATTCAGCGAAACTTGAGCAGAATAGGGCAAAAAGAAACGGAAATTGGTTTCATCCCTGAAAGGGTTGGGGGAGTTTTGCTCCAGGATAAAACCTCCATTGCCGCTGGAAGTATTGAAAGTGGATGACGAAATATCTTCTTCAATGATTAATGTTTGATTCGGATTAATATCGGATAAGGATTGCACAATTCCTGAAGGCCATTCGATTGTAATGGAATCAACACTCGTGGCAATGCTCAAGCCAAAGTGAGCCTCCAGGCTATTTTGCCCGCAAAAGGTATTTTGAGCGGATATTTCGCGGACTTGCCAGAAATGCTGCTCTCTCAAGGTGGTCTTCACCCATACTTTCGCACCAATAGCCGAACGATTGGAAATAACGCCTATTAATTTGATTTTCAGCCAGTTATTGCTGTTGTCCAGATCGTTTCGATAGAGGTGATTTGGTGGCGACTGACCCGGACGAAGAATATTTGGAACAAACAGATCCAGATCGCCGTCGTTATCAAAATCACCTGCCGTTGCGCCCCAGGTCGGTGCGATATCCGTGGAAAACGGTGCAACATTGAATCTGGAAAAAGAGCCATCGCCATTATTCTGGTAGAAGCGGTTGGCCGCGCCGTTATTGGCATCATTGGAGATAAATAAATCGAGGTCTTTATCATTATCAAAATCGCCCCAGACATTTGCCAGTGAAAAGCCGGGATCAGTAACTGGCGAAATGGAGGCTACGGTGCTGAATTGACCATCATTATTTTTGAAAAGTACATCTCTCATACCAGAACCGATACCTCCCCAAAAATTGGTGACAAATGCATCCAAATCGCGGTCATTATCATAATCAATCCAGTTCCAAACCTGCCCGTCGAGCGGGGTATTGCTCAATGGCGGTTGGTTTAAACTTTGAAACGTGGCTTCTCCCGTTTCCTTGAGCATGTTTTTGTACAGAAAATCCGCTCTTTGCGTACCGTTGGCGGGGCCACTGCCGATAAATAAATCGGGATCGCCGTCCATATCATAATCCGACCAGGTGGGCACCGTATAAGTGAATAAGCCGCTGGTGATCGGCGTGCTTGTAATACGCTCGAAAGTACCGTCGCCTTTGTTACGGAATAAAAAATTGGGTGCGGAAGAATTTCCAATAAACCCGATGGGATGTGTGATCACTAAATCAATCCAACCGTCAAGGTCGTAATCTGCCCATGCACAAGCCCAGGCTGGCATTTGTGCAGGTGATAATCCGAGCAGGCTATTGGTAACTTCCGAGAAAGAACCGTTGCCGTTGTTTTGGTACAAATAAGAATTATCCCCGGCGGTGAACACATCCAGGTCACCGTCATTATCAATGTCTGCCCAAGAGCTACCGGTTGAGCGATTTGAGGTTAAAGAACCTGCACTCGCCTTCGCGAAAGAGCCGTCGCCATTATTGCGATACAAATAGTTGGCGGAATTACGGTTGCTAACGAAAAGATCCAAATCACCATCGCCATCATAATCAATCCAGCTGGCGCCGGAGGAATCACCGATATCATTGGAGAAAGGCGAAGTGGTAATTTTTGTAAAGGGTTGAGCAGTGGCGCTTCCGTATAAAAGGGTCAATATTACAACAGGTATGTAATAATTTTCATAGCTTTTCATAAATATTTACTTTTGTGATAAATGTTTTTACAAGTTGTTATAAAAATATCATGATTTAATTTACAACCTGAACTTTTTCGACTCTAATTCCGTCTTGCGCCAATACTTGTAAATAATAGCTTCCTGTACTCAACCCAGCTGTGTTTATAGTAAAAATTTGAGGTCCTGCCTGCATTTTATTATTATAAATTTGCCTGATAAATCTTCCTGTATTATCAATTAATCGAATATTTACACGTTGAACGGATATTAACTCAAAATGTAATGTAATTTGCCCGAAAGCCGGATTCGGAGCTACTTTTAACCGGCTAATCGTTTTCGACTGATCGAATGTAGAAGACGGCGGCGTCTGTTTTATCAAATCGCGCTCATAAGCGCCGTTGCCGTGCGTGGCTACACGTAGTTTGCGATTTACAGGAGCGATTTTTAAATCAAAAACCATCACTGCTTCCGGCAGCCCTTCCATATAAGGTTCCCAGCTCTGCCCGAAATTGGTACTTACGAATACGCCCAAATCGTTGCCAACGTAAATATTATTGGGGAAAAGCGGATCAACAATAACCGCAGTGTGGGGTATATCGGGCAAGCCATTGGTAATATCTTCCCAGGTGATTCCGTAGTTATCGGTACGAAAAACATGCCCCGTTCCAAAGCCCGACCACACTACATAAGCCCTGGCTTCATTGGTAGGGTCAATGGCGATGTCCATTGGGTAACGATCGGGTAAGTTGGATCTGGTAACATTGTTCCAGCTATTGCCGCCATTGGTTGTTGCGTAAATTTTGCTACGGCTGCCTCCGAAAAGTGTAGTAGGCGCGGTGGCGGCATACACTACATTCGGATTGCTCCAGGCGACATCCATCGAAAGAACAGGGGTATTATTCGGATCGAGCGGATTGCCGTTATTGGTCAGGGAAAAGCTGGCTCCGCCGTTTACAGACTTAGCTACAGCGCTGCTTGCCGCGTAAAGTGTTTGTCCATCTGATGCCAGTACATGGGGCGCCGTGAAAGTAGTAAAACCTACTTTGGGAATATCAAGTACATAAGCAGTATCCGTTGCCGTATTTGCCTGAATAACGAAAAGACCTTGCAGGGAGAAATTATATAATTCATCATTCTGCGGATTGATCGAAGTCCAGTTGCCGTCGCCCAAAGCAAGCAGTGTCCAGGTAAGATCGCCATTCCAGCGAATATTGCCGTGATCTTGCAAGCCACCCAAGTAGAAAGTAGAATCCTGATAGGAATTGGAGGTGCCATTATAAAATTGAGCAGTTTGAAAGCCACCGTTCAGCGATTCAAAAGTGGTCCCGCCATCTGTTGTACGAAAGACACCTCCATCTGTAGCCAGATATGCTGCATTGGGCAGAGTCGGGTGATAAATTACATCGTGAATATCAGAATGAACGTAGTCTTCTACTCCGTCAGGTCCGCCGATAGGAGGGTTTACAAAACCTGCACCACCGGTAGAAGTAGGCGTTATAGTACTGCCGCCGTCTGTTGAAGCCCACATATCAACGCCTGCAATCGTAAGTACGTTTGGATTCGTAGGATTTACCGCCACGTCATGCGAAAACCACCCCTGAAACATGGCAAAATCGGTAGTCGTTTGAATATTCCAGCTGAGACCAAAATTTCCGCTTCGGCAAAGCCAGCTTGAACTCTGACCGGGAATAAGGCCATTTCCTATACTCGCATAAACAATGTCGGGATTAGACGGTGCAAAATTCAAATGCACTTTGCCTATATAGGTTTGTGGGAGTCCAAGTGTTACTTTACTCCAGTTTTGGCCACCATTGGCAGAGCGATAGATGCCATATCCGCTTGACTGAAAATTGCCACAAGCAGCCAGGATCAAGTTGGAGCTATTAGGATTAATAATAATATCATTTGCCATCGGTACATTGAGCACGCGCGACCACGTTTCACCGGCATTGGTGCTTTTGTAAACCCCCTCGGTAGTAGTCGCATAGACGATATTGGGATCGGTTGGATCAACTTTAATTACCCAGACCCCTCGTTCCTGATTATAGCTCCAATCAAGACTTTTTTGCCAGTTTTTACCGCCATCTGAAGATTTCAAAATGCCCATTCCATAGCTTCCGCGTAAGCTTCGGTAAGCTGCACCGGTACCGGCTTGCGCAATATTATAAACCTCTCCTGTGCCAATGTAAATAGTGGAGGAATCATTTGGTGCAAAGGCAATAGAACTGACTCCTAACACCGGAAAACCAAGTTCCAGCTTTTCCCAGGCATTAATGCCCTGTCCGCCGGTATAACTGCGCCACAAGCCGCCGCTGGCTGTTCCTGCATAAATCGTATTAGGATTTTGCGGATTGAAAGCCAAGCCCAGTGTACGCCCTGCCCGATTCAGAGGACCAATTGCTTTCCAGGGATCAGTTGAAATATCATTCCTTTTGCGGGGCATTTTTTTCATTGCTTCCCAGGCGGCATAATAAGCATTGCGAGGAATGTTGCCCATGGGGTAAGTCTGCACGGCGTTTAAAAAACTCAGCGCCTCATAAGCTTCTGAAGCTTTTTCCCGATATGTAGGAATATTGAAGGTATGGGATGGCTCGTTTTTATTAAAAAACAATAAAAATATTATACTTAAACTAGTGATTGAGAGAAGAATAAGTAGCGTTTTTTTCATGTTTACAAGCAATAGACAAGTGAACTACAAGTGTTGGACTGTAGTGCTGCACTTATGATTAAAGGAATAGAATTACGCTTGCAAGAATACCGTAGAACAGGCTTATCATCGCCCTTAATTATAAAATCGGACGTGTTTTTGGAGAGATATTATCAAATTTTTGATAAATGTTGATTGCGAAAGTGGGTAGGCGTTACACCGGTATATTTTTTGAAAGCGTAATTAAAAGAAGATTTGCTTTTAAAACCTGCGCTGTAGGCGATGCCCAATACAGAATAATGTGCAAAATCAGGATTCATCAGTCGTTGTTTGGCTTCCTCTATTCTGTACTGATTCAGGAATTCCCGGAAGTTTACACCCAGGTTTTCGTTGATAATTTGAGAAAGGTGATGCGGTTTGATGTCTAATTGTTCTGCCAAATCGTTTAGCTTGAGGTCGCTATCTAAAAATGGTTTTTCTGCACGCATCAGGTTTTGCAAGGATATCAGGTAGGTATTGGCCTCTTTTTCTGTCAAGGATGAGCTTTTGTACTTTTCAATTCTTCTTTTGCCGAAGAAAACCAGAAAACCGCACGACAGTAATATTAATACGGTAATGTACGGCAGATACAAAAAACTGTATAGATGAATTCGGGGAGCAACCAGATGATAATCCTCCAGCGCAAATACGATAAACTTTAGTCCTGCGACTGCAAAAGCGATAATAATAGTTAGTTGAATTTTTGCTTTTGAAAAACCCCATTTTTCATTCGAAACAACCTGATTTTTTTGTTGGAAAGCTATCAACGATAACGAAATATAAAACCACAGATGAACCGTTCGCAGCATATTTCGCAGCAAAAAATGAAGGTCTTTACCGTCGGGAGTCATATAAATATGTGTGAGTATGCGTCTTTTTTCTTCGGCACTATTCAAATAAAACGGAACGAGTAGGGCAAAGCTGATAATGAAAGGAATGAAGTGTAATAAGTCTCTCCATTTGACTTGATTCTTTTCTTGAATATAAAACAAGAGCAAAGGACCGAATAAAAATACAACGGGAGCGGCTGTAAACGAAACATGTGGGAATCTTACGATCCAGTTACCGTATGCCGACAGTTCAAATACCCAAAAAGCGTATGCCAGTATGAGTAATCCGAGGAATAGGTTGCTATGGCTATTATCGTCGCTTTTAAATAGCAAAATGGCGAGTACTATTCCTAATACAAGTGCGCTTATACCGGCTACAGGTAGTAACATTTTCAAACCTATTGTGAGTGCGAGGCTTAAATTATTGTAAATGAACGAAGCATCAAAAAAAAATTACCAAGCTTGGCGCATAGCTTACAAATTATGTGCAAATGGTTACCTCTGAATTAAATCAACTCCCCCAGCCACGCAATCTTGGCAGCAAACTCCACATTTTCCTTTGCAAGTTCTTTTTGCGCATAGCGGTGCAGTTCTTCCAGCGGGTACTCGGATTGTAATAATTTTTGAATGTAAGAGTCATTTTTTAACTCCAAAACAGATTCATTTACAGGTGGTTTCGTCAAACCTGCGAGTTGGGCCAGTTCGTTGCCGGTGAGTACTTTGCTATGCCGGACTCCTTCGGGCAATTGGTCAAATCCAATACCGAGGATATCTTGCGGTTGGAAAATGGTATAAATCGCTTCGCTGCTCGCACGAGTATAGAAAGCGCGCCCCATACGCCCCATCAAGTCGATCTTGTGCGGATCGATCCGGCCGCGTTCATCCAAAACCGCTTCATCAATATGCATGCGCAGCACTTCACAGATGATGAGATGCCCCGCGCCGCCTTGCTCGCCCAGAGGGATAATTTGATTGACCTTGCATTCCATTTGCACTGGCGATTCCTTCACCCGGAAGGGTTTCACCGCTTCTGAAGAGATAGGCGTGAAGCCCGCTTTTTCAAATTCACTGACGCCTTTCGGGAATTCAATGCTAGCGAGGGCCGCTTGCCGGGCAATGCTATAAGTCACTACATTGATTACCACTTCGCCTGTATCCATTACGTTGTGCAAGGTATCTTTTGTAGAATTGTCTTTTCTTTTGCGATTGGAAGAAAAAACCAAAATAGGCGGATTAGAGCTAAAACAGTTAAAAAAGCTATAAGGCGCCAGGTTGGTATTGCCCTCTTTATCGATTGTACTGGCGAAAGCAATCGGACGGGGCGCCACAGCTCCCACCAGAAATTGGTGTAAATCGTTGGTAGAAACCACTTTAGGGTCGATGGTTAGCATAACAAGTTTTTGGATTAAGAAGCGCAATTTACAAACATAAACCTTAATTTTTCAGGATTTCAGGATTGAGAAAGTCCGGCATTCTCAGAATAAAATGGCACAATTTTCCTCAAAGTCTTATCTTCACGGACTGAATTTGCGATATAACGAAAGTTTGTACGAGAATTTTATACAATTGTTTGACGAAAGATGAAAAAGCTTTATTTCGTTGCTATTCTGGCAATAGCCGGTACAACAATGTTGCTGCAAGGGTGTTCTCAAACAGGAGTGAAAGTTGGCAAACCCGGGCCCGCATGGGAAACGGTAACTTTGGCCGGCGTACATCTAAATTCAGACGAGCTGAAGGGGAGCTATGTGTTGATGTATTTCTGGGGTACCTCTTGTGATGCCTGTCGCGCAGAAAATCCGCCTTTAATGGAAGTTTTTGAAAGTTTCCGTGATGCAAGATTTAAGCATGCATCTGATTTCAAAATTGTAGGTATTGCCTTGAATTCCAATGCGCTGGATTGTCGAAGGATCATCCGGGAAGACAAATTGAAAATCCGGCATCATATTTTGTATAATACTCCTGCGGAGCAAATGTACGATGCACCCATGGCAAAGCTTTACGGGATAAAAAAAATACCAACACGTATTTTACTGGATGAGAATGGCGTTGTACTTGGGGTTGATCTTTCGGTGGAGGAAGTGGACCAATTGCTGCACAGCAAACTGTTGTAAAAACTGACAAAATGACGGAATTTCTTCCGTGGCAAAAAAATTGATGTAGAGCAATATGTGGAATAAAATAAGAAAGAAAATGAGCAAAAAAGAGCAAATGGAAAACCAGGAAACTATAAACGAAACCAATCAACATCAGGAAGTAATCACTGAACAGGATGAGGCTACATCCGCCGATAATTTTAACCTGAACCAGCAGCAACTGGAAGAACACCAGTTATTGCTGGAAAATATTCAATCAGAGCTGAAAACGATGCAAAAAGACCATGATGAGTTGAAAGACAAGTACATGCGTCTTTTCGCCGAGTTTGACAACCATAAAAAGCGTACGGTCAAAGAGAAACTGGAGCTGATGAAGACGGCTTCGCAGGACATTATGGCAGCACTTTTACCGGTTTTGGACGATTTTGACAGAGCGAAGCAAAATGGAGAATTGAGCGAAGGAGTTACCCTGATTTATCAAAAAATGAGCAATATCCTGCAAAACAAGGGCTTGTCGCCAATGGAAAGCACTGGAGAGCCATTCAATCCGGAATTGCACGAGGCGGTTACGGAAATCCCGGCGCCGGCGGAAGAGATGAAAGGAAAAGTAGTGGATACTATCGAAAAAGGCTATATGCTAGGCGATAAGATCATTCGCCATGCGAAAGTGGTGGTTGGAAAATAATAATGGAAGAAGCGTGGAATGTCAGAAAACCGGGAATGATATAATAATTTCATTCGCTGCCTGCATTTCTTAACCCTAAACTTATGGCAAAAAGAGACTATTATGAGGTCTTAGGCGTATCGAAAAGCGCTGACCAGGACACGATAAAAAAAGCTTACCGGAAGCTGGCCATCCAGTATCACCCGGATAAAAATCCGGGGGATCAGGCTGCTGAGGAGAAGTTCAAAGAAGCAGCAGAAGCTTACGAAGTACTGCGCGATGCAGATAAGCGTGCCCGCTACGATCGCTATGGTCATGCCGGCGTAGATAACAATGGCGGCTTTGGTGGCTCGGGCGGTATGACCATGGAAGATATTTTCCAACAGTTTAGTGATATTTTCGGCGATTCGGGGAGTCCGTTCAGTAGCTTTTTTGATATGGGGGAAACTCGCACCCGTGGCGGTGGCACTCGCACTCGTGGTCAGAGGGGTACCAATCTTCGGATCAAGGTTTCGCTGACTTTGGAAGAAATTGCCAATGGCGTTACCAAAAAGATCAAAGTTAAAAAACAGGTCACCTGTGATACTTGTGACGGTACCGGGGCAAAAGATAAAAATTCTGTCAGCACCTGCTCTACTTGTCGGGGCGCAGGATATGTGCGTCAAGTGAAAAATACCTTTTTGGGACAGATGCAAACAACCGTGACTTGCCCGACTTGTGGCGGCGCTGGTACGACTGTGACTGCCAATTGCCCGAAATGCAAGGGCGATGGCGTTGTTTACGGCGAAGAGACCCTGGATATTGAGATCCCGGCTGGCGTAGAAGAAGGCATGCAATTGTCACTCCGCAGCAAGGGTAATGCCGGTTTGAAAGGTGGCCCTCCCGGCGATTTGCTGATCACTATTGAGGAAAAACCGCATGAATTTTTGCAGCGCGATGGGATGAATCTTATCCATGAGCTATATCTGAATTTTGCAGATGCGGCCCTGGGAACAAGCGTGGAGGTACCTACCATTGATGGCCGGGTGAAAATAAAAGTACCGGCTGGTACGCAGTCAGGTAAGATTTTCCGACTGAAAGACAAGGGCTTGCCTTCGGTGCAGACCTATGGTCGCGGTGACCAACTCATCCACGTGAATGTATGGACGCCCAAGAAGTTCAACGAGGAAGAGCGTGTCCTTCTGGAAAAACTGCGCAATATGCCTAATTTTCAGCCGCAGCCCGGCAAATCGGAGCGTGGCTTCTTCGAAAAAATGAAAGACTATTTCAAATAAAATCTAATGTAAACCTGGCAGGTCTTTGAAAACCCGCCAGGTTTTATTCTTCCCTCATGAAAAAATCACTTCTTTTTATTTTCCTTTCCATCGTATTGGCTTCCTGCGGATCAAAATCGATTATCGATAAAACGTATGACATCGCTAACAATGAATGGATCTATGCCGATTCATTGCGCTTTGAATTTGAAATTACGGATACGGTTCGGTTATACGATTTAGTTATTGAACTGAAACATGCCACCGATTATTCGTATCAAAACTTATATACACAAATCCAAACCCAATTTCCCGACGGGCAGCGCCTGAGTAAGCCGCTTTCGCTGGAATTGGCCAATGCAGCCGGTGAATGGCAAGGCAGATGCAACGCTAATTCCTGTACGGTCAAAATTCCCATTCAGCAAGGAGCGTATTTCAACCAGCCTGGGAAATATGTGATTACGCTGGAACAATTTATGCGTGAAAACCCGGTCAAAGGTGTACAAAGCGTCACGCTGAAGGTGCAGGAAGCAAAAGTTCAATAAGGATAAATTTTTATAATTATTCTGATTGGATGGCGATTCGCAAAAAAATGATATATTGCCTTCAAATAAAAAAGGTCGGTACGATTGCTCGCACCGACCCGAAAATAAACACCTAAAACCCTATTAACTAACCTTAAGTCTTGAGACCGTGCCTGCAAGGGCATGGTTTTATTTTTTTAGCCAAATAAATTTGGCGGTTACTTTGTCTCGATCACCCGTCCGGCATTGGCTTTTGCCTCTGCGCGCTTGGGCAGGGTAATCGTAAGTATGCCATTGGCATAGTTGGCAGCGATGTTGTCGGCTTGTACGTGTTCGGGCAGCTGAAAACTGCGGTTAAAAGTAGAGTAATTAAACTCCCGGCGAGTGTATTTGCCGTCTTTCACTTCATCGCTTCGTTCTTTCTTCGCAGAAATACTCAGATAACCCTTATCCACATTCACCTCAAAATCGCCTTTATCCAAGCCCGGCGCGGCTACCTTTATTTTGTAGTCACTGTCGGTTGCTATCACATTTATAGACGGCGTATTGTGTAAAAAGTCACTTCCAAAGTTTTCGGCGATATTCCGGTTAAAAAATTCATCAACTAAATTTCGGAAACCAGATGCCGGATAAATCGGATTGTATCTTGTAATATTCATAGCTTTATACGTTTAGATTAACAAAAATGTTGCACAATTTATTCCATTGATTCGTCAGGTTTAAGTCAAATTTAACATTTCACTTCCGTTGTGTCATCTGAAAGTCATCTGATGGCGAAATTCCCAAGTATATCAGGCTTCGCCATCGGATGAATCCATGAGATTTACGCAATTTCTATTTTGCGCGCAGGCTTTTCTTTAGCCTCGTCTTCTTTAGGTAACGTCACATTCAGGATACCGTTCAAATAATTGGCTTCAATTCCATTGATATCCACTGTTTCCGGCAAGCGGAAAGTACGTTTGAACTCGTGATAGCTGAATTCCAGCTTGTGAACTTTTTCGCTTTCTTCGCGCTTCACTTCTTTTTTTGCTGAAATGGTCAACACGTCTTTGTCCAGGTCGATGTTGAAATCGCCTTTGTCCAAACCTGGCGCAGCTACTTCGATACGGAAATTATCAGCGGTTTCTACCACATTCACATTGGGGCGGTTTTTCAAACCATTGCCATTCGAAAAAGTAGGCAGATCTGTGCGGAAAAACTCATCGAGTACACGGTCGAAAGCCGTATCAAAAAAGCGATTGCGCACATTGGATGGTTTTACACTTACTAGCGTCATGGTTATACTTTTTTAGGTTATTTTTTTAATCAAATTTCACCCAACTATAAGCAAACCATATTCCAATATTGATTTCCGGTATTTTTAGCAGGAAAGAAAGAAAAAACAAGTGTCAAAAAGGCAGGATATTTCTGGTGTCCATGACAATTTGGCAAAAAAACAAAGCCAAAGCATTTTAACTCAAACTTTTTCGCCCAGAAATTCCAGGATTTCTTCAATATGCTGGCGGTTATTAGCAAGACGCGGAACTTTATTCTGACCGCCGAGTTTGCCTTTGGAGCGTAGCCAACTGTGGAAGGTACCGGTGGGAACTGCTCGCAATTTGAGGCGTTCCAGGGCCATGCTGCGATAGCGCTTTGCTTCGTAGTCGGAGTTGACTTTTTGCAGATTGGTATCGAGCAAGTTGGCAAACTTCTCCAGGTCTTTAGGTGCTTTCTCAAATTCAATCAGCCACTCGTGCCCGCCCTTGCCGTTGCTTTTAAAATAAACCGGCGCCACGGTATATTCAGAGACAATAGCATCGCATTCGCGGCAGGTTTCTGCGATGGCCTTGTCGGTGTTTTCTACCATTACTTCCTCGCCGAAAGCATTGACAAATTGCTTGGTGCGCCCGGTAATGCGGATTTTGTAAGGATTAACCGAAGTAAACTGCACGGTATCGCCCGGCGTGTATCGCCATAAGCCAGAATTGGTACTGATGACAAGCGCATAATTCTTACCCGGCTGCACCTCCCAGAGCGGCACGGTTTTCGGGAATTCCTGATCCCATTCTTCCATCGGCAGAAACTCGTAATAAATACCATTGGCCAGCAACAGGAGCATGTCATCTATCTGGAAATCGTTTTGTATCCCGAAATAACCTTCCGAGGCATTGTAAATTTCCTGATAGCTTACCTGAGAGGACGGGAAAAACTCGGCAAATTGTTTATAATAAGGCGTGAAACTCACTCCTCCGTGAATATACACCTGAAAATGCGGCCAAACCTCCAGCATATTGGATTTGCCGGTGATCTCCAGAATTCTGCGAAACAGCACGACCGTCCAGGTGGGCACCCCACCGATCATCACGACGTTTGGTTCATTCGCGCCAGCCTGGGCAAGCAATTCCAGTTTGGTTTCCCACTCCGAAATAAGCGCGGTTTTGATATCGGGCATAAAAAATGGTCGCCCGACCAGCGGCATATTTTGCATCATCACTGCGGAGACGTCGCCGATCATGGTGCGGGGATAAGGCTCAAAACGCTGCAAACTGCCGCCCATAATCATGCTTTTCAGCTCAAATTGCCGGGCATCAGGTCGATTGTGGTAAAACAGGGTCATGGTATCCCAGGTACCTTTGATATGACATTCCTTGAGATTCTGGGTAGAAACGGGGATAAATTTGCTCTTGTCGCTCGTAGTGCCGGAAGATTTGGAAAACCAGCGCACCTGACCGCCCCAGAGCACGTCCTTCTCTCCGTGCATCATGCGCCGGATGTAAGGTTTCAGCGAATCGTAATCCTGCACGGGAATGCGCTCCGCGAAAGTCTCAGGTTTACGAATGGTTTTAAAATCAAAAGTACGGCCCCACTCAGTATGGCGGGAAGTTTCGATCAGTTGCTTCAGCAAATTGCGCTGCACCTCATGCGGATGCTTCATGAAATGCTCGATATTCTTGTACCGCTGGGCGTGGTACCATTTAAAAGCTCTATTAATCAATTTTCGCATAAGAGGGCGCTTGAATTATCTGCAATATTCCTGAAAATGGGATTTATCTGGCTTTTGTACTTTAGTTATTACCAAAGATAAAAAAAATCGAGTGATTTTAAATGCCGGGTAAATGAGGGCGTTCAGCGTATTTTCAAAACAGGGTATTCGGCAATCTCCGGGCGGATTGCCCGGCTTCCACGAAATTCAGTACGATGGTGCTTGGAATTAATAGTGTTCTATTAGTTCAAGTTTCAAAAACCTTCCCGTGTGGCTGGTCTTGTGCTGCGCCACCTCCTCCGGGGTACCAGTCACGATGACCTCGCCGCCGCGGTGCCCGCCTTCCAGACCCATGTCAATGATATAATCGGCGTATTTGATCACGTCCATGTTATGTTCAATCACTACCACCGTATTGCCCTTGCCCACCAGGCGATCGAGCACGTGCAGGAGGTGCCGGATATCTTCAAAATGCAGACCAGTTGTGGGTTCATCGAGGATGTAAAAGGTATTGCCGGTATCTTTTTTTGCCAATTCTTCCGATAGTTTCACGCGCTGAGCCTCGCCGCCGGAGAGGGTAGTAGCCTGTTGCCCCAGCGTAATGTAGCCCAAACCCACGTCGTTTAAGGTTTTCAGCTTGCGATAAATGTTGGGAATATTCTGAAAAAACTCTACTGCTTCGGTCACCGTCATATCCAGCACATCGCTGATGGATTTGCCTTTATACAAGACTTCCAGTGTTTCGCGGTTGTAACGCCTACCCAGACAGCGCTCGCATTCCACGTGCACATCGGGCAGGAAATTCATTTCGATTACCCGCATCCCCGAGCCTTCGCAGACCTCACAGCGACCGCCTTTAACATTGAAACTGAAACGACCAGGTTTGTAACCTCTGATCTTTGCCTCCGGTAATTCGGAGAAAATTTTACGTATATCAGTAAAAACACCTGTGTAAGTAGCTGGATTTGAGCGCGGTGTGCGCCCAATTGGCGATTGGTCAATCTCAATTACCTTATCCAGGTGCTTCAATCCTTCGATTTCTTTAAATTCGAGCGGACGCTGCACGCTTTTGTAAAAATGCTGCCGCAAAATCGGATACAGGGTTTCATTGATTAACGAGGACTTGCCGCTGCCGCTCACGCCGGTTACGCAAATGAAGACGCCCAGCGGAAATTTTACGTCCACATTTTTCAAATTATGTCCCGATGAACCCTTGATTTCCAGGAATTTACCGTTGCCTGCGCGCCGTTTTTTCGGCACTTCGATCTTTTTCAGATTATTCAAATATTCCGCGGTCAGGGTTGAATTTTTTATAAAAACCTGCGGAACACCTTCCCCTACCAACTCGCCGCCGTGCTTGCCCGCGCCAGGTCCCAGGTCGATCAAATAATCAGAAGCCAACATGATATCTTTGTCGTGCTCGACCACCAATACAGAATTGCCAATGACAGTTAGTTCGCGCAAAGCTTCGATCAAACGCTGATTGTCCCGCTGATGCAAGCCAATGCTGGGTTCATCCAGGATATACGTGATGCCGGTGAGTTGGGAACCAATCTGCGTAGCCAGGCGAATCCGTTGACTTTCACCACCCGAAAGCGTGCGGGATGGGCGATTCAAGGACAAATAATCCAGCCCCACATGCAGCAGGAAGCCCAGGCGCAGCCGGATTTCTTTCAGCACATCCTTGCCGATGACTTGCTGGCGCTCGTTGAGATGATTGTCCAAATCTTCCATCCAGGCAGACAGCTCAGTGATGTCCATTTCCGCCAGCTCAGCGATGTTTTTTTCGTTGATCTTGAAATGCCGCGATTCTTTTTTCAAACGCTGACCATGGCAATCCGGGCATTCCGTCACAGACATAAAATCTTCGGCCCACTGGCGCACTTTCTCGGAAGTAGAATTTTCGTACCAGCGCTTGAGCATGTTTACAATACCCTCATTTGCAAGGTTATAGTTGAAATCATTGCCGCCCCAGGTGATATTGACATCAAATTTTTCGTTACCGCCATGCAAAATAGCTTTCAATGCTTCCTCTGGAATTTCTTTGATCGGGGTTGAAAAAGTGAACTTATATTTTTTTGCAATAGCACGTAACTGCTTGAAAGTCATATTGTCACGTACTTCGCCAAACGGAGCGATCCCCACGTCGTTGATACTTTTGCTATCGTCGGGAATGACCTTGTTCATGTCCACTTCGTTGATCTCGCCGAGACCATTGCAGGTTGGGCAGGCGCCGTAGGGCGAATTGAACGAAAACGCATTGGGCGAAGGCTCCTCATAGGAAATACCGGAAACGGGATCCATCAAATGTTTGCTGAAACCCGTGACTTCATTGGTATCCGCGTTCATCATGAAAATCAGTCCATTGCCCGTTTTCAGGGCGGTTTGCAGCGAAGTGCTCAGGCGGTCTTTGCGTTCGTCACCGATTTTCAATCTGTCGATCACCACTTCAATATCGTGCACTTTATAACGATCCACCTGCATGCCAGGCTTGATGTCCAAAACTTCTCCATCCACGCGGACTTTGGCGTAGCCTTGCTTGCGCACTTGCTCAAATAGCTCGCGGTAATGCCCTTTACGACCCCGTACCAACGGCGCCAGTAACAAGACTTTTTTCTCCTCAAATTGCTGGAAAATGCGCTCTTTCATCTGCTCTTCGGTATAGCGCACCATCTTTTCGCCAGTTTCATAGGAATAGGCTTCGCCGATACGGGCAAACAACAAACGCAGGAAATCGTAGATTTCAGTGATCGTACCGACCGTCGAACGGGGATTGCGGCCAGTTGTTTTTTGCTCGATAGAAATAACCGGACTTAATCCTGAGATTTGCTCTACATCCGGGCGTTCCATCTCACCGATGAACTGCCGCGCGTAGCTTGAAAAGGTTTCCATATAACGGCGCTGCCCTTCTGCATAAATCGTATCAAACGCCAGCGAAGACTTGCCGCTGCCGCTGATGCCGGTAATCACCACCAGCTTGTTGCGTGGAATTCGGACATTAATATCCTTGAGATTATGCTCCCGCGCCCCGATCACCTCAATGACATCAAGTGCTTCCGCTTCCCCATTTCCAGATATGCCGTTATTTTTATGCTTTGTCATGATTTTGTGCGATAGTGTTTCAGTGCGATGGTTTTAAAGTACAATAGCACTAAAACACCATAACACCCCAACCTTTGGAGAGTTGAAACAAAACGTGAAATTAAGGGATAAAATTGAAACAAATGTTTTCGATTTATCGAATTATTTTTACAAAAACTAAAAACCATGCCATTCACTTACAAAACCCTTTATATCCCTTCCACAGAAGTTAAAAATAAAAGCGCCTTTTCAACGGCTTTTCCCGAATTGAACGGCGACCAACTCGCACGCGATGTGCAAGCGACTCTTCTGGAAATGGAACATGAAGGCTATAAATTGCATAGCGTTACACCCGTAAATGCCGGGAAACTGTACTATGGGAGTATTGGTTATACCCAAACGGATGGTGTCCTTCTCATATTTCAAAAATCAGAATAACTTGCCTCTTGGCAAGAAAAAGCGTATTTTCAACCCGGATTTTGGTGTAAAAGCGCCATAGAAACCCTTTCTTTGTCCTACACAGACTTAAGGCATGCCTGGTATTGCTAACCTCCTCAATTGTGTTGCTTTATGCACAAAACATTTGTATATCAGTCGATTATGGAAGCCAAATCGCGAGGTACAAAGCAATTGGCAGTCCTTGTAGATCCCGATAAGGCAGCGCCGGCTCATCTGGAGCGCCTGTTGGACGTGGCTTTGCATGCAAAGGTGGATTGGTTCTTTGTCGGGGGCAGTCTGGTCATGCGCGATACGCTTGACGATTGTCTCGGCTTTTTAAAAAAACATGCCGATATTCCCTGCATCTTGTTTCCAGGAAGCGTATTGCAAATCAGCTCCAAAGCAGACGCCATTTTGCTACTGTCGCTTATTTCAGGCAGGAACCCGGAATTGCTGATCGGGCAGCATGTGATCGCGGCGCCTTATTTGCGCGAAAGCGGTCTGGAAGTGATTTCTACCGGCTACATGGTGGTGGACGGCGGCGCACCAACAACGGTTTCCTACATTAGCGGAACCAATCCGATTCCGGCAGACAAAGCGGATATTGCAGTTTGTACAGCTATGGCCGGCGAAATGCTGGGTTTGAAAATCACCTATCTGGACGCAGGCAGCGGCGCGAAAAATCCGGTTTCAACAGAAATGATTACAGCTGTGAGCCAACAGGTAAGCGCGCCTCTGGTGGTGGGCGGTGGCATTCGTACCCCGGAGAAAGCTTACGCCAATGTACGGGCCGGCGCGGATGTCATTGTAGTTGGCAATATATTAGAAAAAGACCCCGATTTACTGCTGGAAATGGCGGAGGCCGTGCATTCTGCAAACAAAATCCAGGAGAAGGGAATTTTGTAGCTTTGGGGGGTGTTGGAACCATTGACCAATAAAAATTAAGCACTTACCATTTTGAAAAAAGGAACCGTTATAAAATCGACAGGAAGCTGGTATCAGGTAAAACTGGAGGATGGCAGTGTGTGGCAATGCCGCATTGTGGGCAAATTTCGTCTGGAAGGTATAAAGCTAACCAATCCCGTGGCTGTGGGCGATGAGGTGGAAATGGAAATCGAGAGTGAAGACGAGCAAACCGGCATTATCAAACAGATTTTGCCGCGCAAGAATTATGTGCTGCGCCAGTCGCCCCGAAAAAAGCACGACATGCACCTGCTGGCGAGCAATATCGACCAGGCTTTGCTGATTTCTACCATCGTGCAACCCAATCTGAAACAGGGCTTTATCGACCGTTTTTTGCTGATGACCGAGCCTTACGAAATTCCGGTGACGATCGTTTTCAATAAAGCAGATTTGTACACAGAGGAAGAACTGCAGATTTTTGGTGGACTGGAATATATTTATTCCGAGATTGGCTATCAGGTACTCCTGGTTTCGGCGGTTGAAAAACGTGGTGTTGAGGAATTGCAGGCAGTTTTGAAAGATAAAATTACGCTGATCAGCGGGCAGTCAGGGGTTGGAAAATCCAGTTTGATCAATGCTATTCAACCGCATATGAATCTGCGCACCACCGATTTGTCTGACTATTCCGGTAAGGGACAGCATACCACCACTTTTGCCGAGATGCACGACCTCGACTTCGGCGGTGCTATTATTGATACACCGGGCATAAAAACTTTGGCTTTCAACAACTTAGAGCCATTGGATGTAGCACATAATTTCCGGGAATTTTTTGAAGTATCGGAAGATTGCAAGTTTGGCGGAAGTTGTCTGCATCGCAATGAGCCTGGTTGTGCCGTGAAAGCTGCTATTGAAGCCGGCGACATCAGCGAATTACGCTATATTAATTATCTCACCATTTTGGAAGAAATCGAAGATCAAAATTACTGGGAGCGGCACAAGGAAATGTAAAAACTGTGTTATTGTGTTGAAGTGGCGTAGAAATTGGTTTTAGGGTTTGTATTTTTGTATGCAAAATCACGAAAAAAATGCCTTATCAGAGTAGGATTCGAAGTTATAAAACACGTCGCGAAAAGAACCAGGCGGCATCACGTACGGTGAAGCGTATTTTAATATTTGTAGCAATCGGACTGTCAATCTGGGTTTTTATGAACCGCGTAAGCCTGTGGGATTGGTTTAGGACGTATTTTTATTAAATAAAAGTATAAATTGTTAAAAATCAGGAGGCTGAATTAAAAACGGCCTCCTGATTTTTATTTTGGCGTATTTTTTACTCTGGTTCGAAACCTAGGACGATGTTGAAGTCGGTACGTTTGCCATCAGCATTCAGGGCTTTGTCGAAGCCCCAGCCAAAGTCAAAACCAAGCACACCAAACATCGGTAGGAATACCCGCACACCAAAACCAGCAGAACGCTTGACATCAAAAGGATTGAAGTCACGCAACTCCCGCCATACATTGGCGCCTTGCAGGAAGCTATGCACATAAATCGTTGAGCTTGGATTGAGCGAGATCGGATAACGCAATTCCATGGTATATTTTGCAAAAGCCGGCGTCGCAGAAGTACCGCCTGTGCGGTCTCTGTTTGCTTCAAAATCCTCAATTTCATAACCTCTGGAAGAGATAATATCCACACCGGCAAAACCAAATTGCTGATTATTGATACCATCCCCGCCAAGCTGGAAGCGTTCGAACGGCGAGGTCCCGATATCTGAATTATAGAATCCGAGCAAACCGATCTTGGAGGAAGTCATCAAAGTAAGCTTGCCTACGATTGGCGTGTACCACTCGGCATCGAAGCGCCATTTGTGATATTCCAGGTATCTGAACTTTTCAGCAGCGTTGGCATCGCTGAAATCCTTGCCGCTGAACAGTGAATAAGGCGGCGTCAACTGTACCGTCAAAGAAATTCTTGAACCGTCGCGCGGGAAAATTGGATCGTTTACAGTAGAACGCGCAAAAGTCTGGCGGATACTGAAGTTATTGTAACTACCTTCGCTCACGAGTTCGCCGGCATCACTGCGGAACAAACCACGGCCCCAGTTATTGAGGTTTAGCGTTTGAATATTGATGGCAGTGGTCGCAACAAAGTTGTCATCCGGCCATTTCAGGCGGGTACCAAAACTAACCGAACCCTGAATGATATTAAAGCTTTGATAATCATCAGTATTTCTTCTCCCAAAAGCAAAACGATTATAAAAAGCGGCTACTGTGAATGAGTTTGGTTTTTTACCGCCGAGCCAGGGCTCCGTGAAGGAAGCGTTATAAGACTGGTAGAAGTCGCCATTTGTCTGAGCACGGAGAGATAGGCGTTGTCCATCGCCTTGTGGCAAAGGTCTCCAGGCTTCTCTGTTAAAAATATTACGCAGCGAAAAGTTGTTGAAGGAAACCCCCAACGTACCGATCACGCGGTTTTGACCACCCCATCCGGCGGAAAGCTCCAACTGATCGGAAGGCTTTTCCTCCACGGTATATTCAATATCCACCGTACCACGGTCAGGATTCACTGGCGTATTGATGCCCAGACTTTCCGGGTTGAAATATCCGAGGTTCACGATTTGACGCTGTGAGCGGATAATATCCGAACGGCTGAACTTTTCACCTGGTAAGGTGCGCAATTCGCGGCGAATTACGTGTTCGTGTGTACGGTCGTTGCCGGCGATGGTTACATTGTCAATGCTAGCCTGAGGACCTTCAAAAACGCGGAGCTCGAGGTCAATGGAGTCTTCTGCTACCGCTACTTCGATCGGATCCACCTGGAAGAACAGGTAACCGTTGTCCATGTACAGCGAGCTCACGTCGCGCCCATCCTGACTGAATTGCAGGCGGGTTTGCAGTAGTTCCTGGTTGTAAACATCCCCTTTTTGGATGCCCAATACGTCTGAAAGCGTCTGGCTATCATAGATAGAATTACCTTTCCAGGAGATATTACGAAAATAGTATTGATTTCCTTCATCCACTGTGATTTGCACGATCAGTTCCTCTTTGTCATTGCGCCAGGTACTGTCGCTGACGATACGCGCGTCGCGGTAACCAATTTTATTGTAATAAGCGATCAGTTTTTTCTTGTCTCCCTCGTATTCGCTCTTGATAAATTTGGAAGAAGCAAATAATTTCTTTTTCTCCTTTGTTTCTTTTAATTGCTTTACCAGTTTCTTCTCCTTCACATTTTCATTCCCTACGATGCGAATATCCTTGATTTTTACACGTTCACCGCGATCCAAATCAAAAACAAGAATAACGGAGTTGATCCGGGCTGAGTCAGGGCGTTCTTCCACGCTGACGGAAGCATCAAGATAACCTTTATCAATAAAAAATTTCTCAATTTCCTTCTGGGCATTCACTTTCACGTTTTCAGTAACGATACCACCCTTGAGGATGTGCTTGTTGACCTGCTCGTTCAGATCGTCGTGATAACTTTTCTTGATATCGCGGTAGGTGTATTGCGAAAGGCGGGGACGTTCCTGCACAATAATTTCCAGGAAAATCACATCACCGATCGTTTTTTCCTGCACAATTTGCACATTGGTAAACAAGCGAAGCTTCCAGAGTGCTTTGATGGCCTTGGGAATCTCCGGGCCGGGTACCCGAACCTTGTCTCCTACCTGCAAGCCGGAAATATTGATAATGGCATTATCGTCGCTATAGTCCGCGCCGGTGACTTTAATTCCGCCGATTTCATAATCCTTCGGGTTGGAATAATCGAAAACCGTCGGAATACTGTCGGTACTCTGTGCTGCTGCAAAAACCGGGATGATCAAAGTAATAAAGGCGAATAGTATGTGTCTCATTCCTATATTCAATTGTTAATCAACACTTAGTTGGTATGGGTCAGTGACCAAACGTGAATTTTATGGAAGTGTTGTCGGGCATTGTGAAATAATCATTCAAAAGAGTTTCCTATCGGATAAAAGGTTGTATTCTGTTTTTGTACAAGAAATTCGGTTATGGTTTCCATCATTCCAAAACTCCAGCATTCCATCATGGTCTCAACTGCTCGCTGATCTTTCCGAAACGGCGCTCCCGTTGCTGAAAATTGATAATGGCTTCGTACAAATGCTCTTTCCGAAAATCCGGCCAAAAAACCGGCGTAAAATACAGTTCGGCGTAAGCGATTTGCCACAATAAAAAATTGCTGATGCGGGTCTCGCCACTGGTACGGATGAGCAATTCTGGATCAGGCACACCGCTGGTGCACAGTGCATTGGCGAAAACGGTTTCGTCAATATCCTCCGGATCAAGCTGCCCCGCTTTTGCCTCTGTAGCCAGTTTTTTTGCGGCTTCCATGATTTCCCACTTGGCGCTGTAGTTGAGCGCCAGCACCAGGGTCATCCGTGTGTTGTGGCGGGTTTTTTCGATACCCTCCAGCAGTGCCCGATGCGTGGAAGTGGGCAGTTTGTCCAAATCGCCGATGGCTTGCAGCCGAATGTTATTTTTCATCAGGGTTTCGATCTCCTTGTGGAGCGTGTCCACCAGCAGACTCATCAGGGCGTTAACCTCGGTGTAAGGGCGTTTCCAGTTTTCCGTAGAAAATGCGTACAGCGTCAGATAATTGATACCCAGCTCTGCCGCTGCTTCGGTGGTTTCACGCACAGCGCGCACGCCATTGCGGTGACCAAACACACGCGGACGACCATGTTGTTTTGCCCAACGACCATTGCCATCCATGATGACAGCGATGTGCCGCGGCAATTTTTCAAGATTTATTTGGGATTTTAAATCCATCGCAACTGCTTCAACCATAAATCGCTAATGCTTTCGTTTTCTTTTACTTGCGAAAGGCTATCAAAAATTCGCACAAAGTTAAGAAAAGAAAAAAATTTGCCTCTATTGTTTGGTACTTTCCTTTCAGTATTGTTTTGTAATGTTGGTTGGTATCATCTGGCAGACAGATTTGCACAAGTCTCAAAGCCATACTATCTTGCACAGTTTAACCCAAAAATCACTATTGACAAACTTTAATGATACTATGAAATTCAGCGAATTCGAATACCAAAGACCAGATATTATCTCCTTCTCGAAGCGATTCCAGTTATTACTGACGGAGTTTGAAGAGGCGGAATCTGCCGAAAAACAAAGCCGTTTGATCCACAGAATCAACGAAATGCGCTCCGAACTGGAGTCGATGTACAATATTTGCCACATCCGGCATACCATCGATACCAGAGACGAATTTTACGAAAAGGAAAATAATTACTTTGATCAGACCATGCCCAATTATCAGGCGCTGATCAGTCAGTTTTATGAAAAATTGCTCAAGTCTCCCTTCCGTAAAGAACTCGAAGCCAAATTCGGGCAGCAGTTATTTATACTCGCCGATTTGGCTCAAAAAACTTTTGATCCGGTCATTCTGGAAGATTTGCAGGAGGAAAACAAACTCAGCAGTGATTATGTAAAACTCAAGGCCGGCGCCAAAATCCAGTTTCGGGGCGAAGAACACAACCTGGCTTCCATCCAGAAGCACGAGTTTAGCCATGATCGCGCCACACGCAAGGAGGCCGCCGAAGCAAAATGGGCGTTTTTTGCTGAAAATGCCGAAGAAATCGAAACCATTTTTGACAAACTGGTAAAAGTGCGCCACCGCATTGCGACCAAGCTTGGCTTCAAAAACTTTGTGGAATTGGGCTACGCCCGCATGCGCCGCTCAGATTACAACGCCGACATGGTGGCTCAATACCGCGAACAGATCAGGATACATATCGTGCCGATTGCTTCTGAATTGTACGAACGGCAGCGTCAGCGCCTCGGGCTGGATAAATTGAAATACTATGATCAGGATGTGCGCTTTCTCTCCGGTAACCCAAAGCCCAAGGGCGACGCCGACTGGATCGTAAAAAATGCCGGGAAAATGTACAGTGAACTTTCTGCTGAAACGGATGAATTTTTCAACCTGATGCGCGACAGCGACCTGATGGACCTCGAAACCCGCAAAGGCAAGGCGACCGGGGGCTACTGTACCTACATCGGCAAATACAAGACACCGTATATTTTTTCCAATTTCAATGGTACCAGTGGCGACATCGAAGTGCTCACGCACGAAGCCGGGCATGCCTTTCAGATTTATTCCAGCCGCAATGTAGAAATTCCTGAATATCAATGGGCTACCTACGAAGCCAGCGAAATTCACTCGATGAGTATGGAGTTTTTTACCTGGCCCTGGATGGAGCTGTTTTTTAAAGAAGAAACCGATAAATTCAAGTTCAATCACCTCTCCAATGCGGTGAGCTTCCTGCCGTACGGGGTTTCGGTGGATGAATTCCAGCATTTTGTGTACGAAAATCCCGAAGCCACGCCGCAGCAGCGCAAGGAAGCCTGGCGCGCCATCGAGCAGAAATACCTGCCGCACCTGGATTACGATGGCAATGCTTTTCTGGAGAGTGGGGGCATGTGGTACAAGCAAAATCATATTTTCACCGTACCTTTTTATTATATCGATTATACCTTGGCGCAGATTTGTGCGTTCCAGTTCTGGAAAAAAAATCGCGCGGATCACGAGCAAGCCTGGAGCGACTATCTGCGCTTGTGCAAAGCCGGTGGCAGCAAGTCTTTTGTGGATTTGGTCAAGCTGGCAAACTTGTACTCACCGTTTGAACCGGACAGCGTGGCTTCGGTGGTGGGCGTTATCCGGGAGTGGCTGGAAACAGTGGACGACAGTAAGTTCTAGGATGCTGAATTCCTAGCATTCATTAATGAAGAAGACCCGCACGGAATCAACATTTTGTCATCAACAATTCCGTAAATTTATGGTAAATAGTGGCTTATGTATGCGATTATCCTCGGCTTTCTGACGGCGTTCACGCTTACTTATTTTGCCATTCCTTCAATTATTGGTATTGCCAAGGAAAAGCATTTGTTTGACGAGCCCAACGCCCGCAGTTCGCACAAGGTGAAAACGCCTTCGCTGGGCGGGATTGCGATTTTCGCAGGTACCATTTTTTCTATCGTACTGTGGACGCCCTTCAACGATTTTGGCAATCTCCAATACATTCTCTGCGCTTTTCTGATCATTTTTCTGATCGGCGCCAAAGACGATATTTCGCCGATGTCGCCTTTCAAGAAGATTGTCGGGCAAATTCTGGCGGCCAGTATCCTGGTTTTTAAATCGGAAATTCATTTGTCCAGTCTGTACGGTTTTCTTGGCGTTTACGAACAACTCGGCAGCGCCTTTTATATTATACTTTCGATTTTTACCATTCTGGTGATTATCAATGCGTTCAACCTGATCGATGGCATCAATGGATTGGCGGGAAGCATCGGTGCTTTGATCGCCGGCACGCTGGGCTGCTGGTTTTTTCTGATCGATCGGATCGAATTTGCCATCGTGGCTTTTGCTACAGTGGGCGCGGTGATCGCTTTTTTAAAATACAATTATACCCCGGCCAAAATCTTCATGGGCGATACGGGCGCACTGCTCATTGGGCTGGTCTGTGCTATTCTGATCATCAAATTTATTGATCTCAATTACCAACTGGAAGAAGCCTACCGCTTTAAATTCCACGCTGCGCCGGCCGTAGCCGTAGGTATTATGATCCTGCCTTTATTTGATACGCTCAGGGTTTTTATCACCCGGATCATCCGCGGGCATTCGCCGTTTCATCCCGACCGGCGGCACATTCATCACCTGTTGATTGATTACGGGCTGACACATATGCAGGCAACGACCTTGCTTATTCTGGTGAATATTTTTTTTATTGTGTTGGTTTTTTCATTGCATCAGCAATTGGAAATGCATCTGTTGTTGTTTACCGTTTTGGGCATTGCAACTGCGCTGACGCTATGGCTGCATATGACCGTAGTGCGCAAGCAACTCAAAAAAGATACTATTTGACAATCCATTTTTAATCAACAAAATATAGGCTTTCCCATCATGAATTATCTATTGGTATTCGTAGGCGGAGGCATTGGAAGCATGTGCCGCTACGCGATCAGCCATTTGCTCGGCAAATATCCCTTCACGTTTCCGCTGGCTACTTTTATTGCCAATGTGTTGAGCTGCATCGTTTTTGGTGTGCTGGCGGGCTTGGTGTTGAAAGGTACACTGACAAATCCGCAGTATCGTATGCTTCTGCTCACCGGTTTTTGCGGCGGCTTCAGCACTTTTTCCACTTTTAGCAATGAAACCTTTGTTCTGTTTGTCAATGGTCAATGGCTGTATGCTTTCGCAAATATTGCCCTAAGTCTTGTGGTCTGCCTTTTTTGTATTTATCTTGGAATGCGACTTGTGGCTCCTTAATTTTGAATATTTAGCCCGGAATGCTATTTTTCAAAATCAAAACCTAACCATTCAAAATCAGACAAAAACATTAGCCGATGCAACTGACGCACGAAATACTCGACCGACTGGACAAACTGGAGGAGAAATATGCTGTGATGGGGCAGGATATTCTTTCTTATCTCGACGGCTTGCTTTACGCCGATTACCTCACGTACTGGGATTACATCCACCTGGACACCCTGCTCAGCCTGCAAAGCCCGCGTACGCCTTTACCTGACGAGTACATCTTTATCACTTACCACCAGATCACGGAGTTGTACTTCAAAATGGTGATCCAGGCTATCGAACAGATGATCTATGCCGAGGAACTCACAAAAGAATTGTTTATCCGGCAACTGGAACGCATCAATCGCTACTTCGAGCAGTTGATTCAATCGTTCGATATTATGGTGGATGGTATGGATAAGGACGAGTTCCTGAAATTTCGGATGAGCCTGCTTCCCGCAAGTGGATTTCAGTCGGCGCAGTTTCGCAAAATCGAAATTCTGAGTACCGATTTGTATCAATTGACCCATGCGTCCCGCCGGGAAAATCTTACAAAAGAGTCACAGATCGAAGCATTGTATCCAAATCTCTACTGGAAATCAGGCGCCACTGAATTAGCTACGGGCAAGAAAACCCTGACCCTCCGGCAGTTTGAGCAAAAATACTCCCAGGAATTTATGGAGCTGGCAACGCAGGTAAAATCACATAATCTTTGGCAAACCTACCAGAAACTAAGTGCAGAAGACCAGCAAGATGAAATCCTGATCAAACATTTGCGTGACTATGACTTTAATGTGAACGTGCGCTGGTCCTTGTCGCATTTTCGCTCGGCGGCGCGGCATCTGGAAAACAAACCCAAAGTGATCGAAGCCACCGGGGGCACCAATTGGCAGGACTATCTGCCTCCGCGCATGCAGTTGATCATTTACTACCCCGCGCTTTGGTCGGAAGAAGAGCTTAAAACATGGGGACGCCGCAGCAAATTGACTTAAAACGCAAGTCTCACAGGTTTTCAAAAATCTTCATAATGGGTACCCCCAGTAAGCTTTAGGCAAAAGCCAGATACCTAAGTGGGAGCGGTAATGTTTCGTATTTAAAAATGGAATCTGGTATCGTTCAATAAACAGTTTTCAGGATTTACTATTGCTACCGTTGCCGGCGAATCGCTGGTCGTAATCTTGTAAAAAACGCTTCATTTTGTCGTCCATACTTTTAGAACTGATATCGTAAGTCGGTGAATTGCCCGCTTTTTCCGGGAAAGTCTCTACGTGCAGTGTTTGCGTCGGGAAAGCAAACTCTACGCCAAGTTCATGCGCAAGATCGAGAATGGCAATAAGCACCTCGTGGCGGGCTTTGAGTTCTTCGTCCCAGCTGGGCACTGCAAAAAACATATAGAATAGGATTTCCAGCGCATGAGCTCCCAGGTCGTTCAGATAAATCAGCATTTTATCCTTGCGGGTATGCGGATGCCGCTCGACGATTTCGCGCAAGCCCTGTACAAATTTCTCCACCAGAGCGGTCGGTGTGCTGTATAGAATGGTAATTTTGGTATTGTAGCGCCGGTACACGCGTAGTCCGTAATTATTCACCACCATGTCCGCCAGTTTGCCGTTGGGCACGTACACCAGCGAATCCTCGAAGGTGCGCACCCGGGTAGAACGCACGCCCACCTCCTCTACCATGCCGTCCACGCCCGAGAAGTTGATCCAGTCGCCGATTTGGAAAGGCTTATCCAGGAAAATGGTCACAGAACCGAAGAGGTTTTTCAGCGTATCCTGAGCCGCCAGCGCCAGCGCCAAGCCACCAATGGAGATACCCGCAATGAGGGTTGTCACATTTACGTCCAGTACCCTTAGCATTTGGATCAAACCCGCCAGCACAATGATCACTTGCAGCGCCCGTCGTAAAATAGGCATCAGCTGTTCGTCCAGTTTGCTCTCCGTTTTCTCTGTAAACCGCTCCAGGTAGCGCATGGCCACTTCCAGTATCTTGAAAAACAACCAGATAAACAGAATGATATTGATAATGCGGATACTTTGAATCGCAAATTCTGCGGTTTTGATCGGTAATTGCAAGGCAGGCAGAAACATTCGAATCAAATAAACCACGATTAAAACACTGATCAGCCGAGCAATCTGATGCACTACCTTCTTTTTGATCAGACTCGGGAACCTTCGGGAACGTGTGATCCGCCCTACAATTGGCGAAAGAATCATCCTCAATATCCAGAAAACCAGTACGCCCAATGCTAATACCAGCAGTAATCCGACAAACTGCCAGACTTTAAGCCCCAGGATTTTCTCCTGCCCGGTCTGCGGCAGCAGGTTGAGGAGGAAGTCCGTCCCGAATGGATACATCTGCTTGTGCAATGCGGGTATTTGCTCCACTGTTTCGGCCGAATAGTACCATTTTCCTTCAACCCTCTCCAGATATACCTGCGGCAAATCTTTGGGAAAAGGCGTAAAAAAATGCTTCTGGGTGGTGGAATCGATGTAATTGGAGTCGCGAGGCAGCTGACTCACGGGCACGTATAAGCCTTTTCCATCCAGGATTTGCTTGAGTTGAATGGCCAGGCGTACTCGTTGAAGGCTGTCTTTTTCAGGAGCGTAGAGCGTTTGCGCGGCGCGCGCCGGGCGGTAGCTGTCTTCCTGAAGATAGTACAAATGCGAATAGACCGTGTTGTAAGGGTTTTCGAGCGTGACCCGAATCTCCTGGTTATTGTTTTGTCCAAAAAGAAATGGAGAAAGTAGTATAAAAAAAAGGAGCGTTTTGAAAGTTTTCATACCGCGTTTATTTTTTGGTAGCAAACGTATGAATGACAGGATACAGGCAAATCAGGCCCGGAGGATCATTTTTACAACCACCTTAGGTCAGAAATAGTTATCCTTTTTGTCAGATCATATCCTATTATTGATATTTTTCGGCAGTTTTTACCAGTAAGATGATAATTTGCGTTAAAATGGAAAAAATCCCGAACGTATGAAAAAATTTTTCCTCTTGATTCTTTTTCTTGCCGGCAGCCTCACGGCAAATTTCGCCCAGCAACTTAATTACCGGCAAGGCCAATTAATGGTCAAACCCCGCGCCGGCGTGGATGTGCAGATCTGGGCACGGCAGTGGAGTACCTTTGAAGGTAAAAAAACAAATTTTAAAATTAAAGAACTGGTCTCTGAGCCGCTGAACGTCTGGCTGGTGGAATTTGATTATGTCAGAATTCCGCATTCCAAACTGCTGGACGCCATCCGCAAAGATAAGGCAATCGAGGTTGCACAGCTAAATCATATATTGGAACGTCGTTCTACCTTACCCAATGATTCTCAGATCAACATGCAATGGCAATACCTCAATGTAGGGCAATCTGGTGGCACCGTTGGCGCTGATCTCGACATGGACCTCGCCTGGGATATCACCACAGGGGGACTTTCCGCTTCCGGCGATACAATTGTGGTATGCGTTATTGATGATGGTTTGAATCAGAATCATCCCGATTTTGCGGGAAATATCTGGGTCAACCACAAGGAAATTCCTGGCAATGGCTTGGATGATGACGGCAATGGTTTTGTAGATGACCGCCGCGGCTGGAATACCGCCCGTGATAACGATGAAATCTATGACGTGGCCAATCACGGCACGCCTGTGGCTGCGATCATCGGTGCTCGTGGCAATAATGGCATTGGAGTGAGTGGCGTCAACTGGAATGTGAAAATGATGATTGTAAAAGGCGGCATTGGACTGGAATCAGAAGCAATTGAGGCTTATTCCTACCCTCTGACGATGCGCAAGCGTTATAACCAGAGCAATGGTCAGCAAGGCGCCTTCGTGGTAGCAACGAACTCCTCCTGGGGTGCAAATTACCTATTCCCCAATGATGCACCACTCTGGTGCGCTATGTACGATTCGCTTGGAAATCAGGGCATTCTGAATGCGGGTGCGACTGCCAATTTGAATGTCAATGTAGATTTGGAAGGCGACCTGCCTAGTACCTGTCCGAGTGATTACCTGATCGCCGTGACCAATATCAATGACCGGAATTTTTTGATCCAGGATGCGGCTTATGGCAACAAAAGCATTGACCTGGCAGCTTACGGCGAAGGTACCTGGACGGTGGACCCCCCCACCGGCTACGGCACTTTCGGGGGTACTTCGGCAGCTACGCCTCATGTGGCGGGCGCCATTGGATTATTATACAGCGCCCCCTGCCCGGGCTTTGCCAATTTGTACAAAAGTGACCCCAAAGCCGCGGCTTTGCTGATCCGGCAGTTTATTTTGCAAGGAGTGGTTTTCACGCCGATTACTGCCGGGCTCACCGTTACGGAAGGGCGTTTGAATATCAACAACAGCCTGAGGTTATTGATGGACGCCTGTTCTGATTGTTTTCCACCTACCAGTTTGGAAGCTGTGAATATTACGGATACAAAAGCAAATCTGACCTGGAATGCCAATACCAATATTCAGCGGGTGGATCTGCGCTGGCGTGCCGTCGGCACCACAACCTGGATCGAAGTGACCAATGCCACCAGTCCTTACGCTTTGAATAATTTACTGGCCTGCACCATCTATGAGTTCCAATTAAAGGCCTTTTGCGCGGGAGAAGAACTGGAGTATTCCAAAAGTGTGACCTTCAAAACCGATGGCTGCTGTGAAGCCCCCGGCGGATTGCAGGTGTCCTTTATCGGTTCAAGTATCGCCATATTCCGTTGGGATCCGGTGCTGGCTGCGCAGGGTTATACCTTGCAATTACGCCCGGCAGGAACAACTCAGTGGCAAACATTTACATCATCAGGCACTTCATTAAATGTCAATAATTTGTTGCCCTGCACCAATTATGAGGTTCAGTTGAATACTATTTGTAATGGTGAACCTTCAGAATTTGGCGAAACCTATACCTACCGCACACCGGGCTGCGGCGCCTGCAAAGATCAGACTTATTGCACTCCAGGGAACCTGAGCGCCGATGAAGAATGGATCGCCTTGGTCAAACTTGCGGGTTTTCAAAATAGCTCTAGCGCCAATGGCGGCTACGGCGACTTTACAGGTAAGGATGCGCCCAAGTTGATTCAGGGCAATAAATACGAACTTGAGCTTCGCCCCGGTTTCAGTGGCATTTCCTACACCGAGTATTTCAGCGTGTGGATCGATTTTGACCAGAACGGCATTTTTGAAATCACCGAAAAAGTGTTTGAAAAAGGCGGAAATACTGCCTTCGTCAGAGATTCTATTCTCATCCCAACCAACGCCAAACCCGGCATTACCCGTATGCGCGTGGCGATGCAGTTTTTAAATCCAGGAGGTCCATGCGTTTTCAATAATAACAGTGGCGGGGAAGTAGAAGACTACTGTGTAGAGATTGTTGATCGCACCACCTCGACGGACGAAGCTTTTGCCAAAACCGCCAGCCTGAGCTTGTTCCCGAATCCTTTCCAGGAGCAGCTGCAAATAGCTTTGCAACTCAGCGAATCGAAGGCGCAAGTACAAATTCAATTATACAATACGGTTGGGCAGCGCGTCAGGAGTGAGATTTACAGAAGTTTATCCGCAGGAGACCACAGCTTAAAGCTTGATTTGGCAGGCTTGCCAGCAGGCGTTTACTGGCTGCAATGCCGACTAAATAATGGAAGCTCGGTTACCCGGAAAATTGTAAAAACCGGAAGTTGAGCCATATGCCAATTGGCTGATGTACCAATGCGCTCCGCCAATCCAATCACAATAAAAAAGGGAGCGCCTGCGCTCAGGCGTTCCCTTCTTCGTTTTAGACCTCGCTTACAGCAATGTTCATTGCTTATCGAAGCGCAGCTCTTGTATCAGATATTTGCTGCCCGTCACCTTCATGTAGATGTACACCCGGTAGGTTCCGGTGGCGGTTGTCATATTACCGATGCAATATTGCGAATCCGCACCTTTAGAAGTACCCTGGTGCACCTGGCTAAAGCCTTTGGGCGGGTTTTTAGCAAAAAAATCTTTTACAATACCTACAGCTTGCGCTTTATCGTAAACATCTTCCTGGTCTAACACAGCAACCTCCACTGTTTGGTCAAAATACTGACTTAAGGCATCGGCATCACCGGTGCTAATCGCGCGAGTGATGTCAGCCAAGGTAGCGTTGAAAGTGGTCATCAACGCCATTGCAAACATGAGATTCATCATAATACACCTATTTTGAACTTTCTCTTCAATATATCTTAAAAGCTACAACGAGCTTTTATTTAAAAAACATTCCTCCACAATAATTGAAACGTAACAAGTAACTGGAAGTCACAATATTCAGTAAAAATTGGGCAAAATTTAACAGTTCAGGTAAGGTCGATATAGAGGTTTCTCGAAATTTTTAATATTTAGATAGTAGTAAAACGAAAAAGTATTTGGCAGAATTGCATAATCCCTTGAAAATCTTGTTAAGGTACTTGGTGCCAAAATTACACTATCCTGCTCAACCGCTTTCTAATGCTATTGTTCTATCTTTGTTCGGCAAAGAAAAGACATATTATCTGCACGATTGAAATTGAGTGCATTAGAATAAAATTAAAACAGACATGAACGCCAAAAGAGTCGCCCTTATCATCCTCGACGGCTGGGGACACGGCCCCAAACCCAAGGTCAGTGCTATTGCTCAAGCCAAAACACCTTTCATGGATAGTTTGCACAAAAATTATCCCAATTCAGAACTCGTCACTTACGGTGAGGCGGTCGGTTTACCCGAAGGACAAATGGGCAACTCCGAGGTCGGTCACCTCAATATCGGTGCGGGGCGCATCGTGTATCAGGAACTGGCTCGTATCAACAAAGCTATCCGCGAGCACGAACTTCACGAAAATCCTACCTTGCTGAAAGCCTTGAAATATGCAAAGGATAACAACAAACCAGCGCATTTCATAGGGCTGGTTTCGGATGGTGGTGTGCATTCGCATATCCGGCACCTGGAAGCTTTGTGTGACATCACGCAGGAGCAAGGGTTGGAACAAGTGTACATACATGCCTTCACCGACGGGCGCGACGTAGATCCCAAGAGTGGCAAGGGTTTTATCAAAGAATTGCTCGATCATATCAAAGGCACTTCTGTAAAACTGGCTTCTGTAGTAGGGCGCTATTATGCTATGGATCGCGACAAGCGCTGGGAGCGTGTCAAACTGGCGTATGACCTTTTGGTAAAGGGCGAAGGTGAGAAGACCAAAGATCTTCTAAATACGATTCAGCAGCGCTACGACGCCAATGAAACCGACGAGTTTTTAAAGCCGATTGTTTGCGTAAATAATGAGAATCAGCCTGTTGCGAAAATCAAAGACGGTGATCTCCTCCTTTGTTTCAATTTTCGGACCGACCGGCCGCGGGAGATTTCGATGGTGCTGACGCAGCAGGATTTTCCGGAACATGACATGAAAAAGCTGAACCTGCACTATGTGACGATGACCCGTTACGATGAAACTTTTGAAAATGTGCAGGTGCTGTTTGAAAAGGATAACCTCACCAACACGCTGGGAGAGGTATTGGCGAATGCCGGAAAAACCCAGGTGCGCATTGCCGAAACCGAGAAATATCCGCACGTTACCTTCTTTTTCTCTGGCGGCCGCGAAGAACCTTTTGAAAAAGAAAACCGCATTTTGATCCCTTCTCCGAAAGTAGCCACCTACGATTTGCAGCCCGAAATGAGCGCCTATGCCGTTACCGAAGCTATTGTCCGGGACATCAAAGAAGTCGAACCTGATTTTATCTGTCTGAATTACGCCAACGCCGACATGGTGGGGCACACCGGGGTTTTTGAAGCTGCTGTGAAAGCCGCAGAGACAGTGGATACTTGTGTGGAAAAGCTGGTAGAAACGGCACTAGCACATGACTACGAGCTTATTATCATTGCCGATCATGGTAATTCCGATTATATGATCAACGACGATGGTTCGCCCAATACGGCGCATACCAAGAATCCGGTTCCGTGTATTTATGTGAGCAAAAACGCTGCCGGCGCCAAGGTCAAAGATGGCAAATTGGGCGATCTTGCCCCGACCATTCTGACACTTTTGGGTATGGACATTCCAACCGAAATGACCGGCGAGGTGTTGATAAGCAGATAATGAAGATACGAATGAAGATTTACAATTTTCGAACACATTTTTTTACCCTTCTGGGAATGGTTCTGTTGTTAAATGCTTGTCAATCAAGCGCTGAGCAGTCGGAATCACCGGTCGAAGAAATGCCCTCAGTGTTTTTTGATATCAAAGGTTATTTTGCCCAAGAGCAAAAACGACTTAATCAAGCGCAGCCGGATGTGACCAAGAAGGTGGCGATCAAT
This sequence comes from uncultured Saprospiraceae bacterium, assembly GCA_964523725.1. GTDB lineage: Bacteria > Bacteroidota > Bacteroidia > Chitinophagales > Saprospiraceae > JADJNW01. Next base: position 4,129 of record CAZGAU010000010.1, on the reverse strand, counting down.
GGAGAGATCGAGCAAAAGCAGATTGATTCACTAAATTTTGATCGGGAACTGAAGGTTTTTATTCAATCGGATATCAATCGGCCCGATTGGGTGGGCAAGTATCGCATCGATTCTGTATGGCAAAACAATAAATTATCCGAATTGCATTATCAGGCCCTGGATGATAAACTTCGCACCCGGCAAATTGACATAATTTTCAATGATGGTGAGGTCAGTAAGATATTCATTGAGAACGGTGGGACCAATATTGTCGCTGGTTCAGAACAAGAGCTCACCTACCTCCCCGGACAGGGGTACACGATCAAAAGTCGTCAATACACTGCCTTGTCAAAAGATAAAGAACTGAGCATTGAAGTGCGTTTTCGGGACTAACCAGCGTTTGCTTTGATTAGTCCCTTACGCGTAAATTTGTTTCGCTGGCCTGAGAAATTGGGTGTCGCCAGGTTTCATAGTGTCATAGCGTGAAAGGGATTTGTAAAATTCGAACAGAAAATTGATTGCTCAATTTCCGTTCCGGTGGGGTAGTCACCGTTACCAAAAAATAAGTCTTTAGCTGATTTTTAATTCTTTGATTGGTAGTAGGTAGCTCGCCTGAACTGACGGAATATTAAGATAAGAACAGATGCCTCGTTCGTATAATGTTGGCACAAAGATAAATCTTCTTTGCATTTCGCCAAATATCTTTCAATCAAAAACATAAATTTTATAAAAATATTTAATGCGTATACCTGAAAAAGAAAAAGAGGCAGCGCATTTGCACTACCTCAGCCCTAACCAAATAAAACCAAATTATAACTTACTAAATCTTTAATTTCTGATTGATTAAAACAAAGATACACACTTTGTGTAAAAAATACAATTACAATGACACGAAATTAGTCGCTTTTTTTAACTTTTACTATTCCAAGATATAATTTTTTTACCAAAAAAACTGCAAAGCCCTTCGCAGGTAGGCAATCCTTTGGGAAAGCCTGCCCTGAAAAAAATATAAATTAAATCGAATTGCTGACTTGGAAAAATCCGGTATTCTGAAAATTCCCCTGCACAGAATATTTTTCTGTCCCGGAGAATTGATTTTTTTTAATTTTTTTTAGTTTTTCTCCTGATTGGCAGGCACTTTCCGCTATTTTTGCCGCCAACAAGCTGAAAAAAATGTACAGAACAATCGCTCTTTTTTATTTGATGACCATTTCTCTTTCTTCCATAACTGGTCAAAAAACCTCCAACGACGACGCTTTTTTCATTCGGAATATCTACGATCAGGCGCTTACCCAGGGTCGTAGCTACCATTGGCTGGAATACCTCACTACCAGAATTGGCGGGCGTTTGGCGGGTTCGCCGCAGTCCGCTGCCGCTGTGGAGTACACCTATCAGATGCTGGATACGCTGGGTCTGGATAGTGTTTGGCTGCAACCCTGTATGGTGCCGCACTGGGTGCGTGGTGAAAAAGAGCAGGTGAAAATCGTCAGTTCCCGAAAAATCGGCGACGTAAATTTGAAGGCACTCGCCCTGGGCAATTCGGTAGGAACCGGGGAAAATGGCATCGTTGCGGAAGTCATCGAAGTAAAAAGCCTGGACGAAGTGGACGAACTCGGGCGCGAAGCCATCGCCGGGAAAATTGTATTTTACAATCGACCTTTAGATCCTACCCAGATCAATACCTTCAATGCCTATGGCGGCGCAGTGGATCAGCGCGGTGCGGGGGCTTCCAGAGCCTCCAAACAAGGCGCGATCGGCGTGATCGTTCGTTCTATGACTACCCGCCAGGACGATGTGCCGCATACCGGTGGCATGTATTACGAAGACGGTGTGGTACCTATTCCCGCGGTGGCCATCAGCACCAACGACGCCAATTTGCTGAGCAACCTTCTAAAAGAAGAGTCGGTACGGGTGTATATGCGCACTACCAGCCAGAAATATAAAGACAAACCGTCTTACAACGTCATTGGTGAAATTCGCGGCAGCGAAAAACCGGAGGAAATTATCCTGGTCGGCGGCCACCTTGATTCCTGGGATGTAGGGCAGGGCGCGCACGATGATGGCGCTGGCTGCGTGCAATCCATGGAGGTGTTGCAATTGCTCAAACGCCTGAATTACAAGCCCAAGCGCACGATCCGCTGTGTGCTGTTTATGAATGAAGAAAATGGCTTGGCGGGTGGTCGGGCTTACGCCGAAATCTCCAACAAAAACAAGGAATTTCACCTCGCAGCAATCGAATCTGACCGGGGCGGTTTTACGCCAAGGGGCTTCACCGCTGAAAGTCAGGCTTCGGATTTTGAAAAGAAATTTAAAAACATCACCAAGTGGTTGCCCTTGCTGGAACCCTACGGACTTACACTGGATCTTGGCGGTTCTGGAGCTGATATTTCCCCTCTTCGCAGCCAGAAAGGTTTGTTGTTTGGGCTATATCCCGATTCGCAGCGTTATTTTGATTATCACCATACCGCAATCGATACCTTTGACGCAGTTAATAAGCGCGAACTTGAACTAGGCGCAGCGGGCATGACGGCTTTAGTGTATCTGCTCGACAAATATGGAGTGGAGTGACTTTGTAACAATGAAGCCATGAAATATGGAAACAATGAAACCAATTTTTAAAGTGCACGAGCTATCTTTCGAGGAAATGATCGATGAAGCGGCCATCCAAGCCAGGGTACAGGAACTGGGGGCTGAAATCCGTGCTATTTATAAAGACAAAAACCCACTGTTTATTGGCATTCTCAACGGCGCTTTTCTGTTCGCTGCCGATCTGATCCGCGCTTGCGATGTTCCTTGCGAAATTGATTTTATACGGATGTCGTCCTACAAAGGCTTGAAGTCCACAGGCGAGGTAAAGATTACCCTCGAGTCTAAAATTGAGATTAAAGACCGGCATATCATCATTGTAGAAGACATCGTGGATACGGGCAATACGCTCCATGCGTTCCAGCAGGATCTGAAAAAATTGGAGCCCGCTTCTGTTGCCATTGCGACTTTGTTATCCAAGCCTGAGGCAATCCAGCACGATTTAAAAGTGGAATTTGTAGGCTTTGAAATACCGCCCAAGTTCGTTATCGGCTACGGACTGGATTACAACGAACAGGGCCGGCATTTGCGGAGCATTTATAAGTTAATTGACGAATAAGCTATGAATTACGAAAAAATATGCTCGGAAGCCTCGGCTATAGCACTGAAAGCCGGCGAATTCATTCAGCAAGAATTGGGCAAAGTGCAGGGACAATCCATTGAAGATAAAAGCCTGAACCAGCTTGTCAGCTATGTGGATCGTACTGCCGAGAAAATACTGGTGGACGGTTTGCAAAAAGTGCTCCCCGGAGCTACTTTTCTGACTGAGGAAAACACCATCGAAAACAAGGAAGGCGAGTGGCAATGGATCATTGATCCGCTAGATGGCACGACCAATTTTCTGCATGAGGTACCTGTGTTTTCAGTAAGTGTAGCGCTGAAGCATCAAAACGAAATAGTCGTTGGCATCGTTTATGAAGTCAACCGCAAAGAGTGTTTTTATACCTGGAAAGGCGGTGGCGCCTGGCTGAACAAGGAGCGGATTCGAGTCAGTAATGCCCCGGAACTCTCAAAATCATTGATTGCTACGGGTTTCCCGGTAACGGATTTTGAGCGCTTGCCGCAATACCTGAACACACTGGGTCTTTTCATGCAGCATACGCGCGGGGTACGGCGACTGGGCTCGGCGGCTACCGACCTGGCTTATGTGGCCTGCGGCCGGTTCGACGCATTTTTTGAATACAATTTAAACACATGGGATGTAGCAGCAGGTATTTTACTCGTGGAAGAAGCGGGCGGTCAGGTGAGCGATTTCTGGGGAGGAAACGACCATCTTTCCGGTCGGGAGGTGCTTGCCTCCAATGCCAATCTTTTCTCGATTCTACTACCTTATGTTCAGCAATCTTTTTATCCGTAATCGGGTTGTCCGTCTATAAGACGTCACCATTAATCGAACAAAATCATTGTGTTGTCAAACACTTGCTATTTTAGCTTTGAATTGGTATAAGTCTGAAAAAAGGCTTACATTGAAATGCATTTCAAAAGACGCTTTTGGTTTAAATCTAAAATCAGAAGCGTGCTGCCAAAAGTAAACTAGGACTATGGATTTTCTGGAAAATGTAAG
>CAZGAU010000009.1:7876-59322 GCA_964523725.1 uncultured Saprospiraceae bacterium | reverse complement strand
GATGTTGCGAAGGATTCTCCGGGCGCATATTGATCTCGATGTAAGGCGCAGAGCAGGCAAAGTCCACAAAACACAAACCACCGTGCTGATGCATGATCTCCGCTATCTCGTGATAGGGTGTAAAAAGCCCGGAAACATTGGAACAGGAAGTGATCGCAGCAATCTTGGTGCGCCGGTTTTTATATTTTTCAAGCAGCCTGTGCAGATCATTCAAATCAACCAAACCTTCGGGAGTCGGGCTAATAATTTCTACCTGTGCCAGCGTTTCCAGCCATGAGGTCTGGTTGGAATGGTGTTCCATATGCGTGACGAAGACCACAGGACGCTCTTCCTGTGGAAGTTCTACAAAGGAGCGGTGCTTTTCATGCACCTTCAACCCTAGAATTCGCTGGAATTTATTGACTACACCCGTCATGCCGGAATTCGAAGAGATCAGCACATCTTTAGGACTCGCTCCCAAGTGTTCTTTGATAATAGTCTTAGCTTCATGATAAGCCCGGGTCATGGTGCTGCCCGTAACGGTAGTTTCCGTATGGGTATTGCCAACGTAAGGTCCGATCTCATTCAGCAGGCGTTCTTCAATTGGACGGTAGAGCCTTCCGCTGGCTGTCCAGTCGGCGTATATTATTGGCTTTGTGCCATGGGGCGTTTCAAAGGTTTGGTCGATCCCCACTATTTGCTGCCGAAACGGCTCAAAGTAAGACTCCAGCGAGCTGGTGACTGGTTGTATACTGGTTAGTTCTTCCATAACTGCCTGGTTATTGTTGGTGTTTAAATTTTACAAGCCTTCAAAAAGCAAGTAAAAAATTAACTATCAACAATTTACAAATTTTAAATCAATTGCAGGGCATCCGACTTGAGCCGTTCGGCCAGCGCCTGAGCCGCCTGCTCGGTGGGGCCTTCTGCATACACTCGAATTATAGGCTCCGTATTTGACTTCCGAAGATGAACCCAGCCATCCGGAAAATCTATTTTCAAACCGTCGATGGTGTTGTAATCTTCATTTTGGTACTTTCCCTCCAAGGATTTCAGCAAACCTTCCATATCAATATCCGGTGTCAACGCAATTTTATCCTTAATCATCGCGTAATTCGGATAGCGCTTGCGCAATTCAGATGCAGATTGTCCGGATTTTGCCAGATGTGACAAGAATAAAGCTATTCCAGCCAAAGCATCCCGGCCGTAATGCAATTCGGGGACAATCACACCACCATTGCCCTCACCGCCGATTACAGCGTTCACCGCTTTCATTTTTTCAACCACATTCACTTCGCCAACCGCTGCCGCATGGTAGTTGCCGCCGTGCTGCCGGGTCACATCCCGCAAAGCGCGAGAGGATGAGAGATTGGAAACGGTATCGCCTTTTTTATGCTGCAAAATATAATCCGCTACCGCCACCAGGGTGTATTCTTCCCCGAACATCTCGCCGTTTTCACAAACCAGCGCCAGGCGATCCACATCGGGATCGACGGCAATGCCTAAATCCGCTTTTTCTTTGACAACCGCTTCCGATAAATCGCGCAAATTTTCAGGCAAAGGCTCAGGATTATGTGCAAAACGCCCATTAATCTCACCGTTCAAAACCACTACTTCGCAGCCCAATTTAGAAAGCAAATGTGGCACCGCCAGCGCTCCGGTGGAATTAACGGCGTCCACTACTATTTTGTAACGCTTGTTGCGAATCGTATTCACATCCACCAAATCCATTTGCAGAATGGCTTCAGCGTGCTTATCCAGGTAATCTGGCGTAGTACTGTAATTCCCGAGTTTTTCAACCTCGGCGTATTGAATTTGTCCGCCATTCAAAAAGCTCAGAAAAGCCTTGCCATCTTCAGCAGAAATAAATTCGCCGGTGCTGTTTAGCAATTTCAGGGCGTTCCATTGCATCGGATTGTGACTGGCTGTGAGAATGATACCGCCGCCGGCTTTTTCCCAAACGACCGCCATTTCTACGGTTGGAGTCGTTGAAAGTCCAAGATCAACCACGTCAATCCCCAAACCAATCAGAGTATTAGAGACTAAACTGCTCACCATTTGCCCTGAAATTCGCCCATCCCGCCCGATGACAATTTTTGGGGTGTTGCCATTTTGCAAAAGCCAGGCGCCAAAAGCGGCCGTGCAGGATACAATGTCTTCCGGGGTCAGGTTATCTCCGGCGGCGCCGCCAATCGTGCCTCTGATACCGGAAATGGATTTGATTAGTGCCAATGTTTTTTAATTTTTTTGGGTTAAAGATTTTATCCGGTAAAATTAAAAATTTCGCAGTGAATGAAGAGGCTTTCACGATAATTGATGCACGGGTAAACATTTTCCAAAGTGGTTTAATTATATTTGGAGCTTGATTTATTAATCCGGGCATTATTTCCCGATTTTTTCTTGTATCCAAAATACCTATGACAAGTCTATTGGCACTTGACGAGCAGTTGTTTCACATCATTAACGGCGATTGGCAAAACCCCTTCCTGGATGCCGTCATGCCGCTTTGGCGTGACAAAAAAACCTGGATTCCCTTGTATATTTTACTAGCGGGCTTTGTATTTTACAAATTCAAAATCAAGGGGTTATATCTGATTCTATCCTTGGTTCTGACGGTGGGTGTTGCCGATACGGTGAGCAGCCAATTCATTAAAAAGACAGTTAAACGAGTGCGACCCTGCAACGACGGGACACTGCCCTTCGATGTGCACGTACCGATCGCCTGCGGGAGCGGTTACAGCTTTACTTCTTCCCACGCCACCAATCACTTCGCCATTGCAACCTTCCTGAGCATGACGCTGGGGCTGTTCTACCGGAAAATACGCTGGCCGTTTTTCATTTGGGCGGCTACCATTGCATTTGGGCAGGTTTACGTCGGTGCTCATTATCCGCTCGATGTGATCTGCGGGGCACTCCTGGGTTCCCTTATCGCTTTTGTCATGGCGAAGTTATACCTGAATTGGAACCGAATTAGAATTGTAAATCAGCAAAATACGAATATCGCTTAATGGCAATCTGGCAATACATCTTGTTATTTCTGACCGTACTGGCTGGCGGCGGTGTGGCTTTTCTGATTAAAAAATACAATCCAGCCAATTTGAAGCTGGTGCTTTCCTTTAGTGGTGCTTACATATTGGGAATCAGCATTTTACACTTGATGCCTGGTGTTTATGCACAATCAGATACCCGCGCCGGACTCTGGATTTTGTTGGGTTTTTTCATTCAGTTAATGCTGGAGCAATTGTCGAAAGGAGTGGAACACGGACATGTGCACGTGCACGAACACGGCAGATTTGCTTATTCTATTATGATCGGCTTGTGCCTGCATGCCTTTATGGAAGGGCTTCCGCTCAATAATTACAGGGAGTTTCACCAATTGCACCACGGCATCGGGCACGATGACAATCATTTGTTTTACGGCATTGTTTTGCATAAAGCGCCCGCAGCATTTGCACTGGCAATCCTGCTGATCTGGTCAAAACTAAAACGTTCACTTATCTGGCTGAGCCTGACCATTTTTGCTATTATGTCGCCACTGGGCGCATTTGTAGCTTCGCTTTTTAATATCAACCTGGAAATGGTTACTAATCTGGTCGCCCTGGTCATCGGTTCGTTTTTGCATATTTCTACCACGATCCTCTTTGAAGCCGACGAAGGACATCAACATAAAATTCCCTGGAAAAAAATGATCGTAATTCTCGCCGGATTGGGCATCGCGCTACTAACTTTGGAGGGATGACCAAGGATGAACTTTTTATACAACGTTGCTTCGACCTGGCGCGACTGGGCGCCGGACATGTTTCGCCAAACCCAATGGTGGGCGCGGTTTTGATGTACGAAGATCGCATCATTGGGGAAGGGTTTCATCAAAAATACGGCGAAGCCCACGCGGAAGTAAATGCGGTAAAAAGTGTGAAACCCGAAGATCAGCATTTGCTTGCCAAAGCAACATTATATGTTTCACTGGAGCCTTGTTGTATTTTCGGCAGAACACCGCCTTGTACCGATCTGATTATCAAGCACAAAATCCCCAAAGTGGTCATTTCATGTTTAGACCAAACACCGGAAGTTGCAGGCACAGGGGTGAGAATTCTACAAGAGCATGGCGCGGAAGTTATCACTGGTGTTTTAGAGGAGCAAGGCAAAGAACTGGCACGATTTCGCAATAACTTTGTCACCCGCCAGCGTCCTTATATTTTCCTGAAATTTGCCCAAACGCTGAATGGTTACATGGGTTTGCCCGATGAACAGGTCTGGATCAGCAATATTTTTTCCAAAAGATTGGTGCACAAGTGGCGCAGTGAAGTAGATGCCATCCTGATTGGAAGTAAAACCGCTTTAGTCGATAATCCTCAATTGACCAATCGACTTTATTTCGGGAAATCGCCTTTGAGGATCGTTTTAGATCGAAACCATACACTTCCCAAGGATTTAAAATTATTTGATAAAAGCCAGGATACTTTGGTTGTCACCGAAGTCTCCAGCAATAAGCATCAAGCAACCAGAAATCTGAAACCAGAAACTAATATCCAATATCTGCAACTTGATTTCAAAAATGATTTTCTAAACCAATTACTCCAACATTTACATCAACAAAAAATCACCACTCTGCTCGTGGAAGGCGGCGCCAGGCTGCTGCAAAGCTTTATCGATCAGCACCTCTGGGATGAAGCTTATGTTTTGGTGGGTGATAAAACGATTGAAAAAGGTATCCCTGCACCTGTACTTTCAGGCGCTGTAAACGCCCGTTTTTTCCTTGGAAAAGACCAAATAATACGTTATCAGAATGTTTACATCCGTTAAACTTAATTTAAAATGAGGCAGAAGTAGCATAAGGGGCTTTTGGTTTTTGTTTCTTAGTTGTCTAAATTTGCTTTCAAACATTAAAAACGTGTCATAAGAATGAAAAGGATAAGTGTCGCTCTGTTCGCAGCTATTTTATGGAGCACCTTGTTTGTCCAACACACGAATGCACAGGAAACTACGCAGGAAAAGATTAATTGGCTTACCTGGGAACAGGCAATCGAGGCGCAAGACAAACAACCTAAAAAGATTTTACTAAATGTGTACACCGAGTGGTGTACCTGGTGCAAGCGCATGGAAGAAACCACCTTGCAACAACCCGCTATTGCAAAGTACCTCAACCAAAACTTCTACTCCGTAAAATTTGATGCCGAGCAAAAAGGAAACCTGGAATACAAAGATAAAACGTATAAATACGTCAAAAACGGAAATAAAGGTTATCACGAACTCGCAGCCGAGCTACTTCGGGGGCGACTAAGCTTTCCCTCGATTGTTTTCCTCGATGAAGAGATGACTGTGATTCAGGCTATTTCGGGTTTTAAAACCCCGGAAGATTTTGAGCAGATTATTACCTATTTTGCCAAAGATTACTACAAATCAACACCTTGGTCTTCCTATATAAAGTCATACAAACCGATTATGGTCAGCGATAAACATTGATCATATCTTTGATATTAGATGTTGGTTTGAACAAATATTCGAACCAGCATCCAATATCAAGAAACCAATATCCAACCTCACTTCTTCCTCCGGGTCGTTGTCTTTCTCCTGGTAGTCCCACCAACTCCGAGTACACCGAGCAATCCCCGCGTCAACTCTCTCGTAAATGTTCTGGCAATTTGCCTTGTCGTTGGGCTGTCAATAATTTCTTCGATCATGCTCTTTTCTTGACGGGAGCGGGATCTAGTCTGCGTAGCAGCCTTCTCGCGCTGTTGCTTCAGCTCTTCCTGCTTTTCTGCATCGAAAGCTTCTTCCATCTTCGCAGTCAAAATCTCGTGCGCGCTCTCTCTGTCAACGGTCTTATTGTACTTGGAAACCAAACGCGACTTATTGATAATTGCATGGATCTCACCATCGGTTAGGATATCCATCCTCGATTGCGGAGCCCGCAACATCACGTGTACCAATGGCGTAGGAATACCTTTCTCATTCAAAACCGTAATCAAAGCCTCACCGATACCTAATTGTGTGATGATATCTTCTACATTATAGAACTCGGAAATCGGATAATTCTCAGCGGCGAGCTTAATGGCCTTGCGATCCTTGGCGGTAAACGCACGCAGTGCATGTTGAACCTTCATACCTAACTGCCCCAGTACGCTCTCCGGAATATCCGTAGGATTTTGTGTAACAAAAAACACGCCAACTCCTTTTGAACGAATTAAGCGTACAATAGCCTCAATCTGATCCAGCAAAGCTTTAGAGGCTTCATCAAAAACAAGATGCGCTTCATCAATAAAAATGGCGAGCTTTGGCTTATCCAGATCACCTGCTTCAGGGAAAGTAGCGTAAATCTCCGCAAGCATCTGCAGCATAAAAGTTGAAAACAGCTTCGGACGATCCTGGATATCGGTCAAACGAACAATCGAAATCATCCCTCTACCCTTCTCGTCGGTCCTGCACAAATCATCTACCTCAAACGATACTTCACCAAAGAACATATCCGCGCCCTGCTGCTCCAATTCCACAATCTTCCGCAAAATCGTTCCGACAGAGTCGGTAGAGATGCGACCATACACAGACTCCAGCTCTTCTTTGCCTGGCCCCGTAATATATTGCAACACCTTGCGAATATCCTGCAAATCAAGTAAGGGCAAATTGTTGTCATCGCAATATTTAAATACGACAGACATAATACTCGACTGCGTATCATTCAAACCAAGAATCCTGGAAAACAAAACAGGACCAAACTCCGTCACCGTAGCCTTGAGCCTCGCACCTTTTTCGCTGGACAAACTCAAAAACTCCACCGGACTACCCGATGGTGTAAAGGGTAAACCAATTTTACTGTGGCGATCCACGATTTTCGCATTGTTCTCCCCTGGAACTGCAATACCGCTCAAGTCACCCTTGATGTCCATCAACAAAGAAGGAATCCCGTTTTCTGAAAAATGTTCGGCGAGAATCTGAAGTGTTTTGGTCTTACCGCCACCCGTAGCGCCGGCTATCAGCCCATGCCGGTTGATCATGCGCAGCGGCAGCTTTACAATGGCGCCAGGCACGCACTCCCCGTCGAGCATCGCACCGCCCAAATCCAGTGAAGCGCCCTTAAATGTATAACCTTCGGTAATGTGTTGAAGAAACTTTTCTTGTTTGGACATAATATGCTTCTAATTTAAAATAATCGATTCAATCGTTTTTTTCTTCCTTAATTTCTAATCCTTGTTCCACTTCTGCGTCCGCAACTCAAACTTTTTCTTGCTGAATTCCCACCAATCGATGTTGAATTGCCCTTCCAATACCGGTTCTTCCGCTTCTGACAACAATTTAGGAAAAAAATCCAGACCTGTTACTTGTTCTACCTCATCAATTGTCACCGCGTATTTAAACAAAGGTTCGTAACTTACCTCATTTGGAATCAAAAACGCAATACCTTTCTTCTGTGGCTCGGTATAATCCAATAATACTTTAAAATAAGCCACCGGAATCGAAACTTCATTTTCACCTATCGCACCTTTAGGCCGTTCTGACAACACCGGCCCCGTCACTACATACAATGCCTGATTATCTTTCGCCCAGTCACGCGTCAATTCTTCCAGCTCTCTCCAGATTCCCTTATTAAAATTACGCGATTGCGGACTAATATTGCTCATCAAAAAAGAATACTGCATGGCATCTTCGCTGAAAGCCATGTCTGCGGCGGGCGCTAAATGTCCCCGATCATAGCCTGAGCCTTTGTAATCGTAGGGGGTAGCTGACTTTCCGGGCACTTGCGGATCCGGTAAGAACTCATCTGTTCGTTGCACCCAGGGTTTACGCAGCCTTTCGCCGCTTAGCACATATGCAACCCACTCTGCCTGTTCATGCTCTTCGGAATAAGACAATGCAAAATAAGGATTCAGAATAATCGCTCCGGTTGTGGATGTCGGTAAAAAGTTATAGGCAGCCTCATTGATGGGTTCGGCTTCTGCAATGGTTCTTTCTTCAAATTCAGGGTTGGCTCCGATAAACTCATTAAAGAAATAAACCAAACCAACCAAAAGGGCCGCAAACACTCCAACCCGCACGATCATACCACCTCCCGAGCCTTTAGCGTGATTTCTCCTTAACTTTGCCATTACCTGTTTTTCAAATTCAAAATAAAACTAGTGGATATTTAAAACTTATTTATGCACATATCAAACAAATTGCAGTGGTAAAAATAACAAAAAGAAAGCAAGCCAAACTATAATTTCAAATCGCGGAAGTACGATATTCAAATAATATGTTGTTTTTTTGAATCCAGATAATAAAATCCATCAACCTTTGGAATCAAAACCTCGTATCTTAAAAGTAGGCATTACCGGCGGTATCGGCAGCGGCAAAACTACGGTGTGTAACATCTTTGAAACACTTAATGTTCCAGTTTATTATGCAGATGAACGCGCCAAATGGTTAATGTCCAACGATCCTGAATTAATACAGGGAATCAAAGAATTGTTTGGCGATGCCGCTTATGATCCTGACGGGCATCTCAACAGAAATCACATTTCCGGTATTGTGTTTCATGATCCTGAAAAATTAGAACAGCTTAATGCGCTGGTGCATCCCGCTGTTGCAAAAGACGGTAGCGCCTGGAATCAGGCACAAAGTGGTGTCCCTTATACCTTGCGCGAAGCTGCACTGATCTATGAAGCCGGTATCGATAAACATCTCGATTATGTCATTGTAGTGACGGCTCCTGTTGAAACACGTATCCAAAGAGTGATGAACCGTGACGGCGTCCCGCGCGAAGCTGTGGAAGCCCGCATTGCCCGGCAGATGCCTGAAGCAGAAAAAGTGCAACTTGCAGATTTTGTTATTGTGAATGACGGTGAGCAGGCGCTTGTTCCGCAGGTGCTGGCAATTCATCGGCGCTTGCAGGAGGAATCTTTTAAAAATTGATATTACCCTTTCTGATTTATTATAAAAAAATGGCTGAAGCTTGCACTTCAGCCTTACTTGGAGCCTTATGAATTAACTACTTGGTTAACTCTCAATTAAGCTTTAAGGGGGCGCCGGTTTTAATCGCTTTGTTATAAAAAATGTACCGTAGAAGGAAGTAGAAACTGTAAAACAAAAGGTGTTATATTTCATGGTGTATAGTCTTAAGATGTCTTTTCAATTTGCTTGTTGCTGATATTACAAAGATGCGGGTAAATCGCAGGCTGCGCTTCTACTATTGTCTTATTGTGGAGGTGTATTGTCTAATGCACCAAATAAAAAGTGGTGTATTGTCTAGTGTATTGGAATAAAATAACTTGATTTGCGTAAAAATCAATGGTTTCAGTGTTTAATGCTCCAGCTTATGTATAAATCTGAAAGGAAATTACGACCGTGGGAGTCTCAACTTTTTTTGAATACCGGCTTTTTGAATGACGCGGTTGATCTTTCTTGATTTGCCTGTTATAATTATTGAAAAATCTGTTACAATTTTCCAATCATCTTTGATATATTACTACTCTACCCTCTTACATTTTATGCGTGCGCTTTTATATTCATTTACTTTCCTGTGATAGTACGTATGCTGAAAGCGAACGCACGATGGTTTTTTACAAACGCACGGACTGAACTAGCAGACGCACGCAGTATTTTCCTGAATGGAAGATAGATATAGGAGATGTTTCTGGTCGGAATCGGCCAAATAAAAACTGGTTCACAACAGGCACGACCGGCACTGCTATAAACCAGTTTTAAAAGGTGTGTTACTTTATTATAAATGACTTGTATTCAACTGCCTACTGCCAAACTGGTCACTTAATCACCCCCAACTCCTTCCCCACTTTCGTAAACGCCGCCACCGCTTTTTCCAAATGCTCCTGCTCGTGCGCCGCCGAGATTTGCACTCGAATCCGCGCCTTACCTTTCGGCACAACCGGATAGAAGAATCCAATGACATAGATACCCTCGTTCAATAACTTCGCAGCGAACTCTTGTGCCAGGGGCGCGTCGTACAACATGATCGGCACGATCGGATGTTCACCGGGCAGAATGTCAAAACCCGCCTCAGTCATCGCTTTGCGGAAGAATTTCGTACTGTTTTCCAGCTTATCGCGCAGGTTGGTGGAAGCACTTAACACATCCAATACCTTGATGGAAGCCCCTACAATCGCCGGCGCCACGGTATTCGAGAACAAATACGGACGGGATCGCTGCCGCAGGATATCGACAATCTCTTTTTTCGCAGCGGTAAAGCCGCCGCTCGCACCACCCAGCGCCTTACCTAAAGTACTGGTAATAATGTCGATGCGATCCATCACACCGCGGTATTCATGCGTGCCGCGACCGGTTTTACCCATGAAACCCGTCGCGTGACATTCGTCAATGCCCACCATAGCGTCGTATTGCTCCGCCAGATCGCAGATTTTATCGAGTTGGGCAATCGTACCATCCATGGAAAACACGCCATCGGTGAAAATCATGCGCCGACGCGCGTTTTGGGATTGTTTCAATTGCTCTTCCAAATCCGCCATGTCATTGTGTTTGTAGCGAAAGCGCTGCGCTTTGCACAGGCGAATCCCATCAATGATCGAAGCGTGATTCAGTTCATCCGAGATGATCGCATCCTCCGCGCCCAGCAAGGGTTCAAACAAGCCGCCATTCGCATCGAAACAAGCCGCGTACAAAATAGCATCTTCCTGCCCCAGGAATTTGGCGATCTTCGCCTCCAATTCTTTGTGAATATCCTGGGTGCCACAGATAAAACGCACCGAGGATAAGCCAAAGCCATGCGTATCAATCGCTTCTTTCGCAGCTTTGATCACCTCCGGGTGGGAAGATAAGCCCAGGTAATTATTTGCACAAAAGTTCAGCACCTCCAAGCCTTGATCGGTCTTGATTTCCGCGCCCTGCGGCGTGGTGATGATGCGTTCGGTTTTATACAATCCGGCATCGCGGATTTCCTTTATTTCCTGCTCAAGAGCGGGTTCTACGGTTTTGAACATGATATCTCGGTTTTATTTTTATTAAAATTTATCTCTATTCTTCGGCAGCTAAAGCAGCCGCTACACATTCTGATACCGCTCCGCCAAATGCGCCAGCATATCCCTGGTCATGCTTTCCAGATTATACTCTGGTTGCCAACCCCAGTCGTTGCGGGCCTGCGCGTCGTCGATGCTGGCGGGCCAGGATTCGGCGATGGCTTGCCGGAAGTCGGGCTTGTAAACGATCTGAAAATCAGGGATTTGCTTTTTAATGATTTCATAAATTTCCTGCGGGTCGAAACTTGTCCCGGCGATGTTGTAACTGGTGCGCACCTTGATCTGTTCGGCGGGGGCAGCCATGATCTCCAGCGTTGCGCGGATGGCGTCGGGCATATACATCATGGGGAGCTTCATATCAGCGGTGAGAAAACACTCAAACACCTCGCCCTGCAAGGCTTTGTGGTAGATGTCCACAGCGTAATCGGTGGTGCCGCCGCCAGGCATGGACTGGTGCCCGATGATGCCGGGATAACGCACGGATCTTACATCCACATCATATTTTTCATGATAATAATTACACCAGTGTTCACCGGCAACTTTACTAATTCCGTACACTGTTTTTGGCTGCAACACAGCGTGTTGCGGTGTATTTTCCTTGGGCGCTTCACTGCCGAATACCGCGATCGAGCTGGGAAAGAAAACCCGGCAACCGTGTGTTTTTGCGGATTCCAGCACATTAAATAATCC
This sequence comes from uncultured Saprospiraceae bacterium, assembly GCA_964523725.1. Classification (GTDB taxonomy): domain Bacteria; phylum Bacteroidota; class Bacteroidia; order Chitinophagales; family Saprospiraceae; genus JADJNW01. Next base: position 47,695 of record CAZGAU010000009.1, on the reverse strand, counting down.
CGTCATATTAATATCCCAGGCCCATTTTGGATTCTTTTCACCGCGTGCGGAGAGGATGGCTGCAAGGTGGTAAATTTGGGTGATCTTGCGTTTTTCAACCACTTCATCCAGGCGCTGGCTATTCAAAATATCAAGTTGCTCGAAAGGCCCCTGGTGAATGGCTTGTTTTTGAATATCGGTGGCCAGGACATTCTGCACACCGTACATCTTGCGCAATTCTTCGGTCAGCACGGTTCCGATTTGCCCGTTGGCGCCCAGTACAAGGATTTGTTCGTTTTTCATGCGTAATGGTTAGAGCGATTTTGAAGTACGAAGTTAGAAGTACGTTTGAAACTCGTACTTCGTACTTTCAACTTCGTACTTTTGAGAGGTGAAATTAGCAAAACCCAATGATTTTGTAAAAAATTTAAGCCGAATCAGGGACGCTTGGCAAAAACTCGTAGGATTCTTCTGCGTAATCCATTCTGCAACAGTAAGTTTTGATGCCATTGGTAACCAGCAGATAATTGACGCGCAGCGGCAGGTTGTATTGCGCAATTTGCCGAAAGGTGAAATCGGTTATGTCCACATGCGGGGCTTTGCACTCCACAAGCATAAACGGGCGGGTATCAGCATCGTACACCAACACATCAAATCGACGCTCCAATTCATTGACAATCAATAATTTTTCAAGCGCGATTCGGTTTTTATTATAGCCTTTTTCTACGAGGAGATATTGCACCAGCAATTGGCGAACCAGTTCTTCGGGTTGCAGCACCAGCCATTTGCGGCGGACCGGGTCAAAGATCATTTGCTGCCCGTTTTCCCGCTTGATCTGCAAGTGCTCCTTAAAAGACATTAAATTCAGTTCGATCATAATTTTGACAGGATTACCAGACAGACAAGATAAAGAATCCTGCACATCCGCATAATCCTGTCAGTATTATTTTAATAAAAAACAACTCGCCGTGTTGCTACCGTCGCACCCGAGCGGAAACGCAGGAAGTACATGCCCGCCGGTTCGGAGAAACGCTCCAATGGTAAGCTTTGTACGCCTGCCGGCAAATTGCCACGGTACAAAGTGCGCATCTGGCGACCATAGCGATCAAACAAAGTGATTTCCGTCCCTTCAAATGTATTGGGTAAATCCAGCTGAATCAAGGCATTCGCATTGGTCAGGTTCGGATGTACAGCAAAACGGCTACCCAGCACGTCTTCCGTACGGGTGTTGGTGGTTTGCTCTTCCAGCACCGTGGTGGTTCCATTCGTATTCACAAAATCATAGCGATTGGCATTGCGTTTCCAAAGAATCGCTACAATTTTAATGTTATTTAAATCGTACTGATTGTTCCATTTAAGGGCGATCTGGCGCTCGATTTCCGTACCTGCACTGATGTTGCCCGAAGCAATGATTGGACCGAAAGTATTCGTTTGCAATGATTTACGAATAATATTCCGATGTAATTCATTGCTGCTCCGGCTGGACTGGGTTTCGTACACCTCGCGTTCCAATAACAGAATCGAAAGCTGATACTCTCCTTCCGCACTCTGGAAAAATTTGGTGTGGGTTCTCACTTTCAGGGTATCATCGCCGGGATTATAGGTCACCACCAGGCCAGTTTGCGCTACAGGCGACTGCTGAGCTGCATTATTGACCATATTGGTAATGGAGGTTTGAATGTTACTGTTAATTTTTGTCGTATTGTAAAAAAATTCCGGTTGATACACCACGCCCTGATAAGTCGTGAGTAATTCTTTGGCGGTTTGGCTGTAAAGCTTGCTGGTACTGGAAATATGCGCTGACATGACGATCGCGCCATTTCCATCCAGGTTGTCCATAAAATATTTCTGGGTACCCCAGGAATCCTCGTATCCGCAAATCGGGCACCAGGTAGCGGTGTGCTTGGTCACCAGTGATTGCTGATTTTGGGGTGCTGTAGCCTCTTGCGCAGCGAGCGACCAGACAAACGCAATAGAAAAAAGTGTAAAGATTAATCTTTTCATAGTGTTAGAATTATGATTTTTTGAAATGGATTACCCAATAGGCTTTGGTTGTAGCAGTAATTTTGAATCGCTCGTCGGGGCGATAGCCGACCACCCAGCAGATATCCTCCCCGGATGTCAAAATCCACACACGTTCTTTATCGAAACGTGCTAGTTTCTGATTGGTAAAAAAATCCTGAATTTTTTGTCGGTTGCCTCTTAAGCCCAGGGGGTAGAAAAAATCGCCCGGCTGCCAATGCCGAAGCGTTAAAGGGAAGCGTAATTTTTCTGCGTCCAAATATACGGTAAAATCATCATCATTGAAAGTTTCCGGTCGACCTGTTTTGTATTCAAATGTAAAATTTCCGACATTAAGCTGCAAATCCCTGATTTCCTCTGTGATGACAAACTGTTCATTTTGGGGTTCCAATGCTTGTTTTTCGATGATGAAAGACTTGCGATCTACCAGCAAGCGATGGGTAAGCGAATAAAAAACTGCGCCGGTTTGCGCTTCCAGCATCTTTTCGATAAGGTCAGGATGAAAACCAAACGGTTTCAACCATTCATAAAGCAAAGCTGATACAGCAGGTTGATATTCAAGCAATTTTGAAATATTAATTTGGATTTTTTCTTCTTTTTCTTTTACAACTTCACGCCTGATTTGCGCAACCGCCCAATCAAATAAAAATTCCACTTCCCGGATTCGCCGGAGATTATCAGCCGCAGTTTGTTCAAAATCAGGATTTAATGCTTTAAAAACAGGAATCACCTGATGCCGGATCTTGTTGCGGTCGTATTTGATCTCTTCGTTGGAGGCATCTTCGCGGTAAGCGATATTCTCGGTTTTCGCAAAATCCAGGATTTCGTCTTTTGTAGCAAAAAGCAAGGGCCGAACGATGCGCTCATTTTTAAGTGGAATCCCGTGCAAGCCACGGATTCCCGTGCCTTTGGCAAAATTGTAAAAAAAAGTTTCGGTGGAATCATTCAGGTGATGCGCCGTAGCAAGCCACTGAAAATCATGAGTTTGGCGGATTTGTTCCAGCCACTCGTAGCGCAGTTCGCGCGCCGCCATCTGAATAGAAATTTTGTGTCTGGCTGCAAAAGCCTCTGTATCGAAGGATTTGGAAAAGAAAGGGACTTTAAGTTTCCGGGCAAGATTATTGACGAAAGTTTCATCGCCATCAGAAGCTTCACCACGCAACTGAAAATTACAATGCGCGATACCGAATTGAAAACCAGCCTGTTGGAAAAGATGACACATCACCACCGAATCCACACCGCCACTGATCGCCAGTAATACGCGTTCGTCTTTGGCGAAAAGCTCATTTTCGGTGATGAATGATTGAAATCTGGTGATGAAATTATTCATTGATCATTAAACCTCCACCTCCGCGCCATAGTTCCGCCGAATCAATTCCTGAGTGACTTCAAGCGATTTGAACACATCAAACGTCGTGCCTTGCGTACGCATAGCCCCGAAAGCATTGGCGTACCAGGCGCCGCGTACATGGGCATTGCGATCGTCGAGCAAACCGTATGCAATTCCGCCCGCAAAGGAATCGCCGCAACCCGTAGTGTCGATGACTTCATCCACTTTCACCGATTTGACAAAGGTAGCCTGCAATTTGTTATCCTGGAGTTTATACAACATACACCCCCGCGCATCCAGTGTAATATAAACTGCCTTAACTCCCAGATTTAAAACATGTGCTGCAAATTCTGCCATTTCGGTTTCGGATAATTCCTGATATTCCTTCTTCAGTTCATCAAGTTCGTATTCTTTTTTAAACCAGGAACAACCAGCCTCTTCTATATTCATTTTCAGCACGTCGATATAGGGCAGCCACATATCCCGTTCCACCCAGAAGCGCCGCAGCCGGTCGCCGGTAGTCGTTACGGTGGAAGTGGGTCCATGCGCATCGAAAATAATGACGGAGTCAGGTTTTGCGTAGGTCTTGATGTATTTGATTGTCTCCAAAGGTACTTCATAATCGGAGATTGGAATACAAACAAAGGCGTCGCAATCTAGAAAAGGCTGCACATCGACTGGGGTTATCGGAGGCATAAAGCCCGTTTGTTTTTCCAGTCGATTGTTCTGATCCAAAAAACGCAGACGCACTACATCTCCCTGATTATGATGCGAATAAATGCCATTAAGGTTGATATTAGTATAGGCTCCAAGCAATTCTTTTATGCCGGGCTCATCCTGTTTGCTAGTATGGGTAATCGGGATCACCTCACCTGTGCCTTCAAGCAGCTTGGCTAAAGCAATGGTGGGATGGCTTACGCAGCCCCATTTTTCGATGACCTGCCCCCGGCTGGTGGTGATGTGATCGCGCGGAATAGGCCCAAGAACGGCAATTTTGTATGGGTTCATAGATGGTTTAGCTAATTCCGCGTTAATATAATAAAATTGGTTGAAGGGTTGATAGGTTGATAGGCTGAAAATAAGCAAATTCAAATCAACTTTTAAACCCTTCAACTATTCAACTAACTTTTCCAAGTTGTAACAGGTACATTTTTCACCACGTATTGCAGGGTTTCCTTCACGCGCTCTTCCATCAGTACCATTCTGCCTTTCAGCAGATTTTCCAGCACATTATCCTGGGGGTGACGCACAGCGATCAGTTCAAGCCCGCGATCTACTTGTACTTTGAAATCTTTTGTCAACATGTCTATAAACCGATCCACTTTATCATCGATTTCCAGATCGGTCACGCATACGCTGAAGCTGATCGCAGAGTTTTGCATCATGTTGACCATCAGGCGCAAATCGGCAATCATTTTAAACATGGCACTCAGGTGATGCTCTGCCACGAACGAAAAGTCGCGGGTCGAAATCTGCAGCATCGTCTGGTTTTTCTCAACGGTGATGATCGGCGGGTACAAATCTTCCACATCGCCACCGATGTAAGTTCCCTCGCCGTCCGGATTGATGAAAGACTTCACATACATCGGAATGCTCTTGTTTTGCAAGGGTTTGATCGTCTTCGGGTGGATCACTTTGGCGCCGTAATAAGTCATTTCAATCGCTTCTTTGTAAGATAAACGATCGATTTTCAGCACATTATCAAAAATACGCGGATCTGCATTCAATACCCCGGGTACGTCCTTCCAGATCGTCATGCTCTCTGCGTCGAGGCAGTAGGAGAAAATTGCGGCCGTATAGTCAGAGCCCTCGCGACCAAGCGTAGTCGTGAAATTTTCTTTCGTGGTTCCAATAAAGCCCTGCGTCAATACAAATCCTGGCTTTTCGAGCATGGGTTTTACGATGCGATTGGCATTTTCCACCGTTTCTTCCCATTGCACCCAGCCTTCGCGGTAAATATCATCTGTTAAAATCACGTCTCGTGCGTCGAGCCATTGAGTTGGCAAACCCACTTCACTGAGGTAAGCGGCAACAATTTTGGTGGACACCAATTCACCTACCGACACGATTTGATCGTACATAAAATCGTAGTTCTCATGGGGTTCTTCTTCCAAGACCCATTCAGCTTCCGCGTTGAACAAATCATTTACTTCGGCATATATATCATGCTCTTTTCCAAATAGATTATCGATGATATCGTAATGATATTTCTTGATCTGATTCAGCAATTCGTAGGCTTTTCCATTCTTCTCGGCGTGCGCCGCCACTACTTCCTCCAGCGCATTGGTTGTTTTACCCATCGCCGACACGATAATCACAATATTTTCATCTTTAAATCGCCGCAAAATGCCGGCTACATTCTTGATACCTTCGGCATCTCGTACAGAGGCGCCGCCAAATTTGAAAACCCTGATGATTTTCTTCATTTCCTGATTTATGCAATTTTGATGATTAAAAAATACGTCAAAATCTGACGCAAAACGAGGCGCAAAGTTACATGAAGTGAAGCATTTACACCAAAAAATCTTTATTTCTTTCTTTTGTGTCTTTTCAACCGGTAGCTTTAGCAACCGTTACATTTAACCATTCTGCCCGAAAAAAGTTATATCTTCCAATTGTCACATCTAAAAACTCAAGTTTATGAAACAAATGTTATCCAAAAGACTTTTTTTAGTGTTTGCAATAACCGGAATATTTCTTGCCGGGGCTTTCACTGGCCGTTATTTTCTAGCGGAAGAAATCACCGCTGATGATGCCCGAAGTGCCGCTAAAATTGCCGGGTTGGACTTTACCCAGGCGGAAATCGACTCTTTACTACCAGAACTAAATGACTTTCGCAAAAGCTATATCGCCAACCGAGAAGAGAAGATTCCCAACGCCCTCTCCCCCGCTCTGGTTTTCAATCCGCTGCCGCCAGGTTTTTTAATGCCTCAAAAACAGGAAAAAGTGGTGTTCAGCGATCCGGGCAAAGTCAAAATGCCTAAAAACAAAGACGATTTGGCGTTTTTTACGGTGCGGGAGCTGGCCGAACTTATTCGCACCAAACAAATATCTTCCGTAGAACTTACGCGCTTTTTTATCGATCGCCTGAAGAAATATGATGAAAAATTGCACTGCGTAGTGACCCTGACCGAAGCGCTCGCCCTGGAACAAGCCAAGCGCGCCGATGCGGAAATTGCCAAAGGCCAATATCGGGGCTTATTACACGGCATTCCTTACGGAGCTAAGGATTTGCTGGCTACCAAAAACTATAAAACCACCTGGGGCGCAATGCCCTACAAAGATCAAATGTTGAATTATGATGCCACCGTCATCACCAAACTGGAGGAAGCCGGCGCGGTGCTGGTTGCCAAACTCACGCTCGGTGCGCTCGCCATGGGCGACGTATGGTTCGGCGGCATGACTCGCAATCCCTGGGACATTGAGACGGGCTCAAGTGGTTCTTCGGCTGGCTCGGCTTCAGCGGTGTCGGCGGGTTTGTTACCTTTTGCCATTGGCACAGAAACGCTGGGCTCAATCGTCTCGCCTTCAACGGTTTGCGGCACTACCGGACTTCGACCGACCTTCGGGCGGGTGAGCAAATTCGGTGCCATGGCCCTGAGTTGGAGTATGGATAAAATCGGTCCGATTACCCGCTCGGTGGAGGATTGCGCGATTGTTTTCAATGCGATTTACGGCCCAGATGGCAATGATATGTCTTTGATCCAGGCGCCATTTAATTACAACGCAAAATTTAACACCAAAAAATTAAAAGTGGGTTATTTAAAAAGCGCATTTGAGCGGAATTATGCCTTTAAGACCCAGGATAGTATTGCCCTGGCCAAGATGCGCGAACTGGGCTACGAATTGATACCTATTGAATTGCCCGAAGTCCCCAGCATTCGCTTTATCCTGAGTGCAGAAGCTGCTGCAGCCTTTGATGAATTGACCTTGAGCAATCGGGATGATTTGTTGGTTCGTCAGGGCAAAAACGCCTGGCCTAATACTTTCCGGCAAGCACGTTTTATCCCAGCGGTTGAATACATCCAGGCCAACCGGCTCCGCTCGCAGTTGATCGCGGAGATGGCAAAGGTATTTGAACAAGTGGACGTTTATCTCAACCCTTCCTGGGGCAACAGTAGTTTGCTGGCAACCAATTTGACCGGACACCCCTGCGTGGTGATGCCCAACGGCTTCCGCGATAACGGCAGACCGACAAGTATTACCTTTACGGGAAAATTATTTGGAGAAGCAGAATTACTGAGCCTGGCCAAAGCCTGGCAGGATGCGACGGATTATCATAAGAAACATCCGGAGTTATAAAAGTGGGAAGTCGGAAATGGGAAGTCGGAAATAGAATTTAAATCCTTTTTTCCGACTTCCAAATTTCGATTTCTAAATTACTGGATCGCGTAGGTTACTTTTACGGAGTACCGCAAATTGATTGGCTTGGTAACCGGCTTCACCGAAGGGTTTGAGGGCAATGAACCAAAGAACGGCGCATAACCATCGTAGGCATAAGGTGCTCCGTAATCCTGAATAACTTCTATATTCATGAGGTCACCGAGTTTTTTGCCGGAGCTTTTCAGCAAAGCCTCGGCTTCTTCCTTTGCGTTTTGCAAAGCCCGTCCTTTCAAATCTCCCAACAATTCCTTGGATTTGGTATTGTTGAAATAAGTTACATTGACGCTGGTCAATCCTTGAGTTCCTATTTTTGAAATCAGTTTATCCGCAGCTTCCATACTTGGAACACGCACCTGATACATTTTGGAAATCATAAAGGAAGGACCTTCATAACCACCGTAATTGCCATAGCCGTTCACATTTTCCACCAGAATATTGGAGACAGGAACGCCGGCCATTTTAGCGGCGCTGAGCATTTGGGTTTCCATTTGGTCAAGGGATACCTTGGTTCCAGAGTCATCCACGTACTCCTGCAAGCTCAGGCTGAGGAAGATTTCGTCTGGTGCTACTACTTTTTCTGCGCTCCCATAAACGGTAATAGTTTTGGCGTTTTGTGCGATTGCGGGGCTTACCATTGCACTCACGAAGAGTACAATCATCATTTTAATTGCAGTTTTCATTTTGAATTGTTTTAAGTTTGAACGGTGAATTTGATAGTACAAAGGTAGATCGTTTTCAGCGATCATGCCATAGAACGTTCCAGTGAATCAGTTATTTTTAGACAAATGAGAAAATGTTAAAATGTTGGATAAACGTATCAAAATAGTCGTCGTAGGCGGTGGCGCAGCCGGTTTCTTTGCTGCGATTCGCTGTGCAGAATTAAACCCGAATGCGGAAGTTACCATTTTGGAACGCGGCAGAAACGTATTAGAAAAAGTAAAAATATCCGGCGGCGGACGTTGCAATGTCACCCACGCCTGCTGGACGCCTGCCGAACTGGTCAAGCACTACCCCCGTGGCGAACGGGAGTTGCTTGGTCCCTTTCATCGTTTTGCTTGTGGCGATACAGTAGATTGGTTTGAAAAACGCGGCGTAAAATTAAAGATTGAGGAAGACGGACGCATGTTTCCGGTAACGGATGATTCTCAGACGATCATTGATTGCTTATGGAATAGCGCTAAGTATGCAGGTGTTCAAATTCTCACCTCACTTAGAGTGGATTCTTTTTATTTTGATGAAGAAAAAAATTATTGGAAAATTACGTCTGAGGAAAAAGAATTTTTAGCTGATAAAATATTGTTAGCACCCGGAAGTAATGCAAGAATTTGGGAAGCCTTGCAAAAAATGGGGCATACCATTGTAAAGCCTGTTCCTTCTTTATTTACTTTTAATATCAAAGACGCCCGAATCCGCGATCTGCCGGGAATTTCGGTACCGGAAGCAATCGTGCAGGTGAAAAATTCCAAACTCAGCGCCAAAGGTCCATTGCTCATCACACATTGGGGCATGAGCGGCCCAGCGATTCTAAAACTCTCTGCCTGGGGGGCGCGCGAACTGGCGGATTTTAAATATCAATTCACCATCATTGTAAACTGGTTGAATCAAAAGCTAGAAGACGCTCAGGATGAGCTAATTACATTCAGGTCTTCCAATCCTAAAAAACAAGTGCACGCCAATGCTTTATTTAATCTTTCCCAACGGCTTTGGAAAAGTTTTGTCACTGCAGCTGGCATTCCCGAAGAGAAAAAATGGGCAGATGTAAGCAAAAAGGAGTTAAATGCTTTAATAAATCAACTTTGTACTGCGGAGTTTCATGTCAATGGCAAAAGTACCTTTAAGGAAGAATTTGTGACCGCCGGAGGTGTGGATTTGAAAGAAATCAACTTCAAAACCTTTGAAAGCAAGCTATTTCCTGGACTTTACCTGGCCGGCGAAGTATTGAATATTGACGCGATCACCGGAGGTTTCAATTTTCAGGCAGCGTGGACAAGCGGCTGGATCGCGGGAGAAGCGATGAGTAAATCCTAATACGTCTGGCACATTTTAAAAATGCGCCAGACTTTAATCAATCCCAGTTCGATCGAAACAAATCCCAGAACTGATTGCGCGGCGGATCGGCGGTAATTTCAATTTCCTTCTTTAATGTGGGATGCTCAAAAGCCAGCGACCGGCAATGCAGATAAATCGAGCCATCATCATTGGGTGCAGGAAAACCATATTTTACGTCACCCCGAATCGGGCAATCTATCTTTGCCAGTTGCACCCGAATCTGATGCGGGCGTCCGGTTATTGGATTAACTTTCAATAAACTATGCGTGCCGATCTGTCCAATCAGTTCATAATCCAGATGCGATTCCTTGGCGTCCTTGGCACGGCTGCTCAGTTGGTCATAAGCTTTGGCCACATTTCTGGAAGCATCCTTGGTGATGTAATGTTTCAAATGCCCACTCAGTGGATTGGGGCGTTTCGCCGTAATGGCCCAGTACGTTTTTTTAACTTTTCGTTCCTTAAAAAGGAGATTCATCCGCTCCAATGCCTTGCTGGTACGGGCAAACACCACTACCCCACTCACCGGTCTGTCAAGCCGGTGAATGACCCCAAGGAACACTGCACCGGGCTTGTCATAGCGCACTTTGATATATTCTTTGACCATCTCGCTGAGAGGCACATCTCCCGTTTCGTCGCCTTGAACCAGTACCCCCGCAGGCTTGTTTACCGCAATAAGATGATTATCTTCGTAAATTACTTGCATTGTAAAAATTGTGTTATGGTGTTATAGTTCTTGGTGTTATGGCTATTTTCAAATTAAATAACACGATAAAACCAACACACTATCGCACTAAAGTTGCAAAAGTATGAAATTATCCTTAGGCTTTTCGCCTTGCCCCAACGATACCTTTATTTTTGATGCCATGATTCACGGTAAAATAGATACCGAAGGGCTGGAATTTGATGTGGTATTAGGTGACGTGGAGGATTTGAACCGAGGCGCTTTCGCCGGAAATCTTGACATTACCAAACTTAGCTACCACGCTTTTGCCTACCTGACCGATCAATATTGCCTGCTGGACGCCGGAAGCGCTTTGGGCAATAATTGCGGTCCGCTGTTGATTGCAAAAGGGCCCAAAAGTCGCGAAGAAATTATCAACGGGCGCATCGCTATTCCCGGGAAGTACACCACAGCCAACTTCCTGCTGGGGTATGCCTATCCTGATATTAAAAATAAAGTAGAACTATTATTCTCTGATATTGAGAATGCTGTTCTAAACAGTGAAGTAGATGCCGGCTTAATCATACACGAAAACCGATTTACCTATCAGGAAAAGGGGCTTGTCAAATTGATTGACCTTGGCGAATACTGGGAACACACTACAAAAATGCCTATTCCTTTGGGGGGTATAGTTATCCGGCGCGACTTGCCCTTAGACATGCAGCAAAAAGTCAACCGGATTATGCAAAAAAGCGTGCAATTTGCTGCGGCCAATCCAAAATCCTCACTTGAGTTCGTGCGCGAGTACGCTCAGGAAATGGACGAAGCAGTGATGTATCAACACATTGACTTGTATGTCAACGACTACACTGCCAGTCTGGGCAAAAAAGGGAAAGCCGCCGTACAGCACTTATTTGATGTGGCAGTGGAAAAGCAAATCATTCCTGCTCAAAAACGCAGCATTTTCCTGAATCCGGTACTGTAGCTTTAAAAAGTATATCAAGGTTTTTTGGCATGTTTATTGATCTCTTTATAAAAGAGAATCAGGTTAAAGAAAGTAAAATTCATACCCACTTGCTCGTGTCCAATCACGAGCTTTTTTATTTCGGTTAAATTCGAGTACGAATCATCTCCATTCCACCCCGCCATTCCGAAAGGTTTTTTATTTTTGCGCAACTTTTTTTGCAGACTTTAGATGTTAGAAGATAGCCTTTAGATAATTCCAGTTCTAAACAATCTGTCTTTGATGTCTAATTTCTAACCAAATTTCCTAATCGAATAAAAATTATGATATCATGATTATTGGAGTTCCAAAAGAAATTAAAGATAATGAAAACAGAGTAGCGCTTACGCCGGCCGGTGCTTTTGAGCTGACTAAGCGCAGGCACACTGTTTATGTGCAGGCTACAGCCGGCGAAGGCAGTGGCTTTACAGACAGCGAATACAAAGAGGCGGGTGCTAAAATTTTACCTGCGATTGAGGAGGTATATAATGTCGCCGAGATGATTATGAAGGTGAAAGAGCCGATCCAATCGGAATATAAATTGATTAAGAAGGATCAATTGGTATTTACTTATTTCCACTTTGCATCGTATGAACCGCTCACGCACGCTATGATCGAAAGCGGCGCTGTTTGTCTGGCTTACGAAACGGTAGAAATGCCCGACCGAAGCCTGCCGCTGCTGATCCCCATGTCGGAAGTAGCCGGCCGTATGGCAATTCAGGAAGGCGCTAAATATCTGGAAAAACCGATTAAAGGCCGGGGTGTTTTACTGGGCGGCGTACCGGGCGTACCTCCCGGCAAGGTACTAATCCTGGGTGGTGGTATTGTAGGTACGCAGGCAGCTAAAATGGCGGCAGGCTTGGGCGCTGAAGTCATTATTATGGATGTAAATATGACCCGCCTTCGTTATTTAGCAGACATCATGCCGCCAAATGTAATTACATTATATTCAAATGAATATAATATTCGCAGGCATATTCAGGATTCGGATTTGATCGTGGGTGCTGTATTGATTCCAGGGGCAAAAGCGCCAAAGTTAATCACTCGTGACATGCTTAAATTGATGCGTCCAGGAACAGTGCTGGTAGATGTAGCGGTTGACCAGGGCGGTTGCATCGAGACCTGTGAGCCTACTACTCACGCCGATCCTACTTATATTATCGATGATGTAGTACATTATTGTGTAGCCAACATGCCCGGCGCAGTGCCTTATACTTCAACCATTGCGCTGACCAATGCAACCTTGCCTTATGCGATTCAACTCGCAGAGAAGGGTTGGGTAAGAGCTTGCAAGGAAAATAATTCATTGAAACTGGGATTGAACGTGGTGAAAGGCAAAGTCGTGTATGAAGGTGTTGCCGATGCGTTCAACCTGCCTCTGGAAAGTGTAGATAAATTTTTACAATAAACAAATATTATAAAAGGCGACACTTCACTAAATGAAATGTCGCCTTATTTATTTTTTAATTTACTTTTTTCAAATCGCCGCCAACATCTTCCACGATAAAAGCATCTTTGAATCCCGCGGCTTTTGCCTCTCGCAAGACTTGCCGGGCTTCTTCAATCGTAGCATAGCCAGCCAGATATTTCACGGTAAAACTACCCTTTTTCTTTTCTTCAATCGTGCCCAAGCCACGGATACCTGAATCATCAAAATATTTAAGATTGCGGTAAGCCGCCAACTGGATTTTATATCTGCCTGTAGCACCTGTGGTGACAGGGGTTTTCGGTGTAAGATCACCCGCCCCCACCACTTGAGGCGTTGTTTCTTCCACCAAAAACGCGCCACGGTAACCTTGATTTTTCACTAGCCCCAGCACCCGCTCCGCTTCGTCGCGAGATGCGAAAGTTCCTATTCTGATTTTATAAATATTGCCACTGGGTGCAGCGTATAATCGACCAAAATTGGATAATTCAGAGAAACCCTCCAGATTGGGCTTGCTTAAAGCTGCTACCTGCACCGCAAATCCACGCTGAATAGTGGTAACGGGGTTGGTGGGGTTTACAAAAGGATCGCGCACAGTCTGGTCATCCGTCACAACGGCATCCACCGGAATCATGGAAATAACGCCAAGCGCATCCCGGTCGAAAGTCCCACCTGTGCGTACCGTACGATTCAAATCGCGATAACCCGGACGAGAATACCGAACAATATAAATCGTATTCGGACTCAAAGCAAGCATGTAATCGCCATTAATATCCGTCCTGACAGTCATTTGCGTGCCGGTAGTCTGATTGGTGGACATCACAGTCACCTCATCCAGAGGAAGTCTCGTGGTATAACTCACTACCCTGCCGGCGTATTCCTCTCCTATTTTGGGCAGCAGCACTTCATATTCTCGGCTTTGCTGTACGCCCACGGTCGATAATTGCAAACTTCTGCTTAAGTACCCGTCCTTGCTAATCAACAAGTTACACTCCAAACCGCGCACCGCCTGAAAAGTATATACTCCCTGCGCATCTGCCTGAAACCTTCCTTCGCCACAAGCAGAAAAATCTACTGTTGCATTGGCGAGCGATGTACCGGTCGCGGCGTCTTTTATTTTAATCACCACATTATCTGCTGATTTTGATACTTTGTAAATATCCTCGCTGCCCCGCCCACCCGGACGATTGGAAACCAAATAACCAATGTTTTTGAAATTATCATAAATAAAACCATAATCATCCCGGGGCGAGTTGACACCATTGCCCATATGGAAAATTCGCGCCCAGCGATTGTTTAGCTGCTCTGCCCGAAATACATCAAACGCACCGAGTCCCTCGTGCCAGTCGGAAGAAAAATAAAGCATTTCCCCATCAAAATAAGGCGAAATTTCATTACCCGGTGAATTCACCACAGAGCCTAGGTTTTGTGGGGTACTCCAGTTATTGCCGCTGCCCATGCGATAGCAGACATACAGATCGTATCCGCCAAAACCATCTAACCGGTTGGACGAAAAATAAAGCGCATTGCCATCCGGCGAAAAACATGGATACCCGACTGAAAAATCAGTACCATTATACTGGAAAGCCGTGGGGTTGATCCAGTCGCCGGTAGCCGCCACCTCAGCGATTTGCAGGCTCAGTTCCATGCCGCTGGAGGGAATGTGGCGCGTACCATCCACAAAATTATTTTTGGTATAAGCCACCCATCGGCCATCTTTAGTAAATGAAACCGGACCTTCATTATATGTATTTTTCAAATCGCTTTTCAAAAAGTAAGGCGATTCGAGGTAACCATTTCTGCCGATAGTGGCAATAAACAGCTGATTATTAGCCTTCCCCGTCCAGTTGGTGCTGGTTCTTTGAATATCCATACGAGCGGAGGAAAACACCACTTGATTAGAACCATAAAAAGCTGCCCCGAAATCGGAGGAAGAAGAATTAATAAATTCATTTACCACCATGTAAGTAGAAGGCGTATTTTGCTGTGTTATTGCAAAATTACAGCTCTGGGCATAATGATTGCCTTCCACCGGAAAATCCCGGGCATACTCAAGGTACCAGCGGCGCGCATCTTCGTACTGCCCAAGGGCTTTCAGTACGTGTCCGTATTGCAGTTTATATTCTGCTTTTACGTCTTTTTGTGCCATGGCACGAGCGTAATATTTTGCAGCTTCCATCATTTCATTCAGATGGCGGTAACAATCTGCAATTTTCGACAAGGCTTCCACCTCATTGGGGCGGCGTTCCAAAGCTTCCTTGTAAGACTGAATCGCCAGATTATAAGCGTGTAGCTCGTACTGTTTGTTGGCTTTGCCCAGAGGTCCCTGAAATAATTGACCGAATACGGAGATATTCAGCATCATGGCAACCAGGGTGAGCAAAATGGGCTTGGTAAATCTCATAGTTTCAACAGGATTTTATTAGTTATTTGGTGTTTTATATCATGGATTGTTTTCGCAATTTAATACAAAATCCCTCTTAAAAGTACCGTTTGTTTCATTTAAAATCAAAAAATTGCAAAAATGACAGCAGAAAAATTACACATCTCTAAAGAAAAAACGTTATTTTCAATGCATAAATTGCTCATTATGAAAAAGCTATTCATCCTATGTTTCTTCGCTATTTTCGGGCTTGCCGTAACCTGCAACGAAACACCCCGCGAAGATGATTGCAAAGGCAAACCAACTCCAGATATGGTATGCATCGAAATTTACCAACCTGTATGCGGTTGTGATGGTAAAACTTACCCCAACGAATGCTACGCCCGCCGGGAAGGCATCAAAAAATGGACCGACGGCGAATGCCAATAAGTTGATGACTTACCGATACACCGTTAACCATTACACCGATACACCGTTACACCTTTTCCCAAAAATACTTAGCTTTGCAGCTTCCAAATAAAAATAGGATGCAGTTAAGCGAAATCTTTATTTATCCGGTCAAGTCCTTACGCGGTATTTCTCTTAAGTCCGCCAAAGTGGAACCTCGTGGGCTGGCTTATGACCGCCGCTGGATGATTGTGGCAGATGGCGGGGAAACTTTTTTTACGCAACGGGAATTTCCTGAAATGGCGCTGCTTACTACAGAATTAACTGATAATCATTTGATTATTCGACATTCCAGCAAGACACTGGAGGCTCTCCAAATTCCTTTGGAAATGCCCAAGAATGGTGCGTCTCTGTTGGTTCGTATTTGGGATGACACCTGTCAAGCTATCACTGTGAGCCCGAAAGCAGATGCCTGGCTGAGTGAGGCATTGGGAACGCCTTGTCAATTGGTGTATATGCCGGATGATTCAAGACGCGCCACAGATCCAAAGTACAGCCAAGATGGCGATATCGTCAGCTTTGCAGATGGCTATCCTTTTTTGGTGATCGGACAGACTTCGCTGGATGACTTGAATAAAAGGCTGCCAGAACCTGTTGGTATTGAGCGATTTAGACCTAATTTTGTCTTCACAGGTGGCGCTGCGTACGAAGAAGATCATTGGAAACAGTTCACCATCGGAAATTTGAATTTCCGGGGTGTGAAAAAGTGCGCCCGGTGTCAACTGACCACTGTAAATCCTGAAACCGGCAAGTTTGGCAAAGAACCCTTGAGAACGCTCGGTCAATATCGCCTAGAAGGACATAAAATTTTATTCGGGATGAATGCGATCTGGGATATAAATAATAAAATTGAACCGATCATAAAGATCGGCGATCAAATTAATGTTTTAGCATCAACCGATACACCGTAAACCATTACACCGATAAACCGTCAAAAATAAATATCCAAAATCATCAGCGCCCCGAAAGCCACGCTGGCAAAGCCATTGGTGGTCGCGAATGCCAGGTTGACCCGACTTAAATCATTGGGTTTCACCAAAGTGTGTTGGTAATATAACATTCCAATGAAGATCGCCGCCGCGCCCCAGTGGATCCATTCAAACGCCGGATATTGCAAGCTGAGTAAATAAGCTGCCAATAATATGATTAAAGCACAAGCAATATGTAATATGGAAGACAAAGTCAGGGCATGTTTCTTACCCAATCTTACAGGTACTGAATACAAATGTAATGATTTATCGAATTCTTCGTCCTGAAGCGCGTATATGATATCAAAACCGGAAACCCATAATAAAACGGCAAATGAATATAATATCGGTATCAGATCAAATCCGCCACCTGCCGCCAGATACGCGCCAATAGGCGCCAAAGACAAGCCTAGTCCCAAAATAAAATGACAAAGAAAAGTGAAACGTTTGGTATAGCTGTAACCAAGGATGATCGCCAGCGCTACCGGGGATAATACAAAACATAAAAAATTAATAAACCAGGTGGTCGCGATAAATAATATGCTATTTGCTATTACAAAAAACAGCGCTGAACGAGCGGAGATCACACCTGCCGGGATTTCACGAGTGGCTGTACGCGGGTTTTTCCCGTCGATATCCCGATCCAAATAGCGATTGAAAGCCATTGCCGCGCTCCGCGCAAACACCATACACAACAACACCAGTAAAAACAGCCGCCAGCTAAAGCCCGTGCCCTCTTCCAGCATCGCTAAAAAAAAGCCCAGCAGCGCAAAGGGCAAAGCAAAGATCGTGTGGCTGAATTTGATAAGCGAGAGATAATTCTTCATGTGTATCTGATTTCGATTGCTTCAACAATCGAAGATAGAAGAAGTTTGGAGAAAATGATAAGACCTGACAGGTTTTCGGAAATCCGTCAGGTCTTATTATATCTTTTATTTTATCACTCAATTAAAAGGTATAATAAACGGCAGCCGCGCCTGCACGCCTTTGGAATCGTGGATTTCCTGGAGCATTTTATAATAAGGATACCAGTCGCCCAGTTTGGTTTTTATGACTTGATCAGATGCGACGCTCTCTTGTTCCAGGAAAGTCTCCAAAAATTGCTGGAACGGATCTTTGGTACGCGGATACTCGGTCACGCGATAGGATTCTAATCCAGCCATATTCTTTGCAATTTCCATTGCTTCGTCCAGGCCGCCCAGGGCATCCACCAGCCCGATTTCCTTTGCTTTTTCGCCCGTCCAGACGCGCCCTTGCGCAATTTCGTGCACCTGATCACGGGTCATATTTCTGCCGTCGGCGACCCGTTGCAGGAATAACTCATAAGATTTATCGGTTCTGGCTTGCAAAATCTTCTTTTCCGTTTCATTCAGATCATAAATTCCGGTGATGCCATGCGCCAGGCTTGCGGTTTTCACGGTATCAAAATTGATACCCAATTTATTATTTAATAAGCCCTGAATACTCGGAATAATGGCGAAAACACCAATCGAACCGGTCAGCGTGCTCGGCTCCGCCACGATCGTATCCGCCAGACAAGAGATATAATAACCACCGGAAGCCGCATAATCGCCCATGGATACGACCACCTTTTTCCCGGCTTTTTTAAGCTCCGTAATGTCATACCAGATATTTTCGGAAGCAACGGTGCTCCCTCCTGGTGAGTTGACACGCAGCACCACTGCTTTCACGCGATCATCCTTGAGCACATCTTTTAAAATTTTAGAGTAATTCTCCGAGCCGATGGTTCCATATTCGGTTTTGCCATCCAGGATAGTGCCTTCCGCGTACACGACCGCTATTTTATCTTTAACGTTGTAATCGCTGGAGGGCGGATTGGCTTTGAAATAACGCTCGATCTTCGCCAGTTTTACATTTTCTTTTTCGCCCAAGCCTAATTTTTCGCGTAAAGCGGCCATGGCATCATCGCGATAGCCGACTTTATCAACCATTTTCAGGCGCAGCGCTTCGTCGGTATGAAAAGCCTGATACTGATCGGCTATTTTATGTAAATCTGCCACGGGAATCCCTCTATCTGTGGCAATTTCGGTCAGGAAATTCTGATAAATCTGATTCAGGTATTCGCGCGTTTGCATTTTACTTTCTTCCGACATATTGGTGCGGCGATACGGTTCGGTGGCACTTTTGAACTTACCGGCATAAAATACCTGCGCTTTAATATCCAATTTGTCCATCAGGTTTTTGAAAAACGGAATCGTAGCTGCAAAACCTCTGAAATCAACAAAACCCATGGGATTCACAATGATTTCATCTGCCGTGGTAGCCAGGTAATAGGAACCTTGCGTGTAATAATCCGAGTATGCGATCACAAACTTGCCGCCGGATTTAAAATCCTCCAAGGTTTCCCGCAGAACGGTTGTAGTTGTCAGTCCGCCATTGATGCCCATCGGCGCTTCCAGGAAAATTCCCTTGATATTATCATCCGTTTTGGCTTGCTCGATAGCGCGAAGCATATCCTGCAAACCCAGGATTTTATCTTGCTGCGGATTAAAGCTGACCACCTGGATATTGTTGGTTTTCTCGGGTATGGGTTGTTCAAAAGTGAGGTGCAACACGGTGTTCGGCGAAATTTTTTCCGGCTTATCCACGCTGCTGGCGATACTGCTCAACACAATCATACCGATGCCGAATAAGGCGATGAGGGCTAGAAATACGCCTAAACAAGAAGCAAACAGAAATTTAAAAAATTGTCCCATGGGTATTTTTCAAAATTTTACCGGCGCAACGGCCAATCATGATATTTTTAATCTGATTTTAAATTCAGGAATTCCTTTCCGAAAATAAACTTATAACATAAAATGATTCCTGCCAAGAAATGTTCTGCTTTTGCGGAAGCCGACAAGCTATTTTTAGATAAACGACTTGTTTTAAGGGATAAAAAAACTGATTCCCGGAAGAATCCAGGAACCAGCTTATGATTTATTACTTTTAAATTTTATTAATTACCATAGCCGGGATTTTGTGCCATATTGGGATTGGCATCAATTTCCCGTTGAGGAATCGGTGCAATAAAGCGATCATTTGGGTAAGGAATTTCGCAAGTCAGTCCAGTACAATCTGTACGGAACACACCTTTTTTCTTGCGCATCAGATCCCACAAACGATGTCCCTCAAACATCAACTCGATACGACGTTCCTTTTCGATTTCATCCAGCAGCGCCTGCCCGGTAGCCGTCACAGCTGCAGCCGTTGGGAGTCCTCGCTGACGAATTGTGGTGACATCAGTCTGAGCATCCGATTCCTTACCTTGCATTGCCCGTGCCTCCGCCCGAATCAAATACATTTCCGACAAGCGAATAATAGGAGTGCTGTTTTGCACAGATGGATTCGGATATTTATTCACCCTGATGTTGCCAAGTGCACCGCTTAGACTGGGGTCTTCTTCGAAAATCGCCAAACGTGCATCCCCTTCTGGTATAAGGCTTACCACATCCTGAGATGGCAAATAATCGCCGTACCCCTCCACGATATACATTCTGCCCAGTGCATCGGAGCCATTGTCATCGTCAGCCCTGAAGAAAATGGAAAAAATTGATTCCGAAGAGAATTGATTATTCCAGGACGCGGCATATTCACCATTGGTCATCAATTTGTACTTACCGCCACTAATTACATCGTTGGCATATTGCTCTGCTTTTGCCCAGTCGCCTTTGTAAAGATTTACACGTGCCAGCAAAGCCAACGCAGCCTCTTTTGACATGCGCCCGGGCGTAGCCGGTGCAATAGTCATGAGCTTTACGGCCTCTGCCAGATCTGTTTCAATCTGCGCATATACTTGAGCGACTGTATTTCGGCCAGGTTTGGCATCCTGATCAAATGCAGTCACAATTGCAATACCAGGATGGCCATTGTCATTGGTAAAACCGTAATGCTGAGCGAATATCCGCACAAGATCAAAATGAGCCAGTGCTCTCAGCGCCAGTGCCTCCCCGACATACTGGTTTTTCTGATTTTCCACAGCAGCCGGTACCTCTGCATTTGCGTTAATCACTGTATTCGCTCGGTTTATAACATTATAAATCGTATTGAACATGCCGCTCGCAATACCATCCTGCACATTAGCAGTGTAGTCGGCAAAATCACGTGCACGGTTCGCCTGGGCATTCTGCTTCACATCATCTGACATTACATCAGGCACTAAAATAAAATACCTCCCATAATAGTTCGAAGATTGTAAACCACTGTAAATACCATTAACCGCCGATTTGTAATCATCCAGCGTCTTGATGGCACTGTCCAGATCAACTGCGCCAGAAGGCTGCAATTCCAGGAAATCTTCGCTGCAGGAAGCCACCAGCAGCAGCAGGGTCATCGCTGCAGGATATAAAAAAGATTTGAGAAATATATTTTTCATCATTTTCAGATTTAAATTGAGTTAAAAACCAATATCCAGACCAAACGAAATCGTTTTCAGGTTTGGCACCGGTGAAGAAACAATACCATTAATGGATGCTTCGGGATCCATGTACAGATCTTTATCTTTTGTCCAAGTCCATAAATTAATCCCTCTGGCATATACACGTGCAGAACGAAGACCAGTTCTGGCAACCAGATTATTGGGAATACTGTATGCCAGTGTAAGGTTTCTCAATCGAATATGCGAACCATCCTTAAGCCAGCGCGTCATATTGGCCACATTACTGTTATTGTTTCCACCCCATCTGAAGAAAGGCACATCCGTGATATCACCTGGCTCTTGCCAGCGATTCAGTACAAGATGTGTTTGGCTTCGTGGTGTCAGGGATCCATCACCCTGCAAGAATCGTGCCTCAGAATCGTACAGATAATTACCCCAGGAATAAACAAACTGTGCATCCAGGGTAATGCCTTTAAACGAAAGATTGGTTGTCAATCCACCAAAGAAATCAGGCGTTGCACTTCTACCTGAAATAAAACGAGCAGCTTCATTGATGTTACCGGTTAAAGTGGTCTCTGTTTCGTCAGTGTACCAGCGAGGGGTACCAGTCTGAGCATCTACACCGGCATATTCATAGAGGTAGTAAGTTTGGAAATCATAACCTTCTCTGCGTATTTTGGTACCGTCCACGATATCTTCGTCCAGTTTGGTTACCTCATTTTCCAGGAAAGTAATGTTACCGCCCAAGCTCCATTTGAAATTGCCCTTGCTAAGAATATCGGCGTTCAAGGTTAGTTCCACACCACTATTGCGCATTGCACCAAAATTTTGGGTCAGCGAAGTAAATCCGGTTGTGGAAGAAATAGGACGAGCCAGCAGCAGGTTGTCCGATTCTCTGGAGAAATATTCAACAGTACCGGAAAGGACATTAAAAACTCCGAAATCTAATCCAATATTAAAGTTGGTAGAAGTTTCCCAAGTCAGATCCACGTTACCGATTTCTGTAGGCTGCCCACCTGGCGATCCGTCATAATCGGCACCAAAGCCAAACAAAGGCAGATGCTCGTAGTTACCGATGCCCGCATTACCATTTGTACCGTAGCTGGTGCGTAGTTTCAGATTATCTATAAAATTCAGTTTGCTGAGGAATGCCTCCTGATCCATACGCCAGGACAAACCAACCGACCAGAAAGTTCCGTATCGATTGTTTTTACCAAAACGGGAAGAACCATCCCGGCGAACCGAACCGGTCAAATAATATTTCAGGTTATAATTATAATCAAGTCGGGAAAATATCGAAGAGAAAGAATATTCTGTAAAATCACTGCTAGCGGTAGTCGGGGTTGCAGCATTTTGCAGGGTTCTCAATTCGCCGTTCGGAAATTGTTCGCCAGTAGCAAGTACCCGCTTACGACGGTTTTTTTGAGCTTCATATCCTGCCAAAGCAGCAAAATTGTGGTTTTGACCAAAAGTTTTATTGTAATTCAAGGTTTGGGTACCTATCCAGTTTAGCTCGTTGACATTTGACTCTTGCGCGAAACCATTCACGTTTCTACCGTCTCCATAGCGCGGGTTACGGTAGAAAAATTCCTGAAGGTTGATCAGGTCAAAAGCCCAGGAGGTTCTGAATTTCAAACCATCCAGGATTTCGTAGTCAGCGGTCAGGTTATCCATTATTCTGATTTGCTCTAACTGACGCTGGTCATCACCACTTAAGCTACCCACGGGGTTGTTACCTCCCATAAAGAAAGACTGGTGGTCGCCGTACGCACGGCCCTGGTCGTCGTAGATCGGGATAACCGGCGCCAGAAAATAGCCGGTATATAATGGATTTGCCTAAAAGCTTCCATCACTCATACCAAACTGCTCCAGGCGTGAGAGTGACAAATTATTTGAAATATTCAATTTTTCTGAAGCTTTTATACGCAAGTTTAAACGGGATGAATAGCGATCCAGCCCAGAGTAAATTACCGGCGCTTCCTGGCTGAAATATGCAGCTGAAGCAAAATAGGTAACTACATCATTTCCCCCGTTTACACTCAGGTCATAGCTTTGATTCAGACCTGTCCGTGAAATGGCATCGATCCAATTTGATTCTATATTTATGTTTTGAATTTCTCCGTTCGGACCAAAATCAACTGCACCGGGGAAGTGCCCGTTAAATCGTTGAATAGCACGAGTAAGCGACTCTCCGCGATTCATCCATCCTTCCAGATACATTTCGGTGTACTGCCGGGAGGTGAGTGGTTTCAGGCGTCTGTCTTCTGAAATCGCCCAGTCGTTAAAACCGACCTGGGTCTTAAAGTCAATTTTGGGTTTGCCACTTTTTCCGCTTTTGGTAGTGATCAAAATAACTCCATTAGCACCGCGGGAACCATAAATAGAAGTAGCTGCGGCATCTTTCAAAACGGTTACAGACTCAATATCGTTCGGGTTGAGCGAGGCCATTGTATTAGCAGTGATGTTTACCCTCGAAATATCACCCGCAGTAACCGGAATACCATCGATAACATACAGCGGTTCGCTGGAAGCCGAAATAGAACCGATTCCCCTGATCCGAACCTGTACGTTGGCACCGGGCTGGCCGTTGCCCATTACAGCTTGCAATCCGGCAATGTTGCCTTGCAGTGCTTGTTCGACAGAAGCCAGCGGAACCTGCTCTAATTTCTCCGACCGAAGCGAAGATACAGAACCTGTCAGGGCTTCTTTACGTGTTTCACCATACCCTACTACAATCACCTCTGATAATTCGCTCACCGATTCTTGCAGGGCAATTGTAACTCGGCTGTTGGCAGCAGTTACCGTGACTTCCTGCTGCTGAAAACCTGTATAGGAAACTTGTAACACAGTACTTTGCCCCGGAATATTGAGCTCAAAGCTTCCATCAACATCCGTTGTAGTACCGGTGGTAGTGCCTTTGATCATAACAGTGGCGCCGATCAAAGGTTCTCCCGCTGCATCAGTCACCATTCCCCGAACAGTAAACTGTGCGTATGCTGCCATTCCAAAGGAACACAACAGCATGGAGAGAAAGAAGAGTCTTAATTTTTTCATAATAAAAAAATTTGTGTGTTAAAAAAGTGAGTGTGTACAAACATCAAAATTTAATTTTTCTTCGTGCTTTAAGGAAGATTTAAAACAGGGTATATTTTTTATTGTGTAAACAATAACAATTAAACGTCATCTATATGACATTTGCTGCCAAATATAAGTACGATTATTTTAAAAAAGATCGATAAAATTTTACGATTTACCTAAAAGCTCGAAAAAACAAGGACGTCAAGAGGGGAAAATCAAAAAATATTTTTTCTCAACCCAGAAGTTGAAATATAAATAATGTTTCTCTAGATAAATCGCAATTAAATACCAAAACATCTTACCATCTTTTCTTTTGAGAATTTCTATTTCTCGAAATAAAAACTTGATTGTAGAGGTAAGATATTCCGCCGGGTTACTTTAATAACTTAGTAGCCGAGTGCAATTGTTGAAATGGCTTAGAGCATGTTTAAATTTCATCTTTTGATCTGCAAATGTTCATCTATGGAACCTCGCTTTGCCTTTTTTTCGCTCCGTAGCGCTGCTATGCAGCTCAAAAAACGCTTTGCGAGAACCCAAATCTGACCATTTTCGACTTCAAAAACGAATTTTAAACATGCTCTTATCCCGAATAACCTGGGCATCAAATAAAATGCTGAATTTTATGGACTTGTTAAAAGAATATGGAGTTAGTCGCCGGGAAATGAGGAATGAAAAAAGTGATAAAAAAATTGGGATTCAACAATGTCCGAGAAAGGCATTGAACCCCAAACTACTATTCGGAGGAATTGGCTACTGCCAGCTCAAAACGGCCCTCGCATCTTCTTCTCGTTGGATGGGTTGCTCCACGAGATTAAGTTTCACCGTTTTGCTCTGTTTTTGTGAAGCCTTTTTGAAGTCGGTTGGTTTTAAAACTGCTATTTTGTTATCATCGGTTACGACCCATAAGAGATTATCTGAATTTTCATCAAATCGTACTGGATTATTATCGGTTACATAATACCGATAAATCGTATTGTGCTTTTTATCGACCAGATATGCAACCTGATTTTCATATTTATCACCGAACTGATCTTCTAGTTGCCCGGTCAGCTGTTGCTCTGCTTTGGCAATAATACGATCGCAACTCCACAAGCCAAGCTCATCTACTGCAAAGCGGTTGATCACTTTTTTCTTTGTGACGAGATCGTCTGCGTCCAGTCCAAGTTCATTCATTTTCTTTTCAAACTCCTGGCGTGCCGCGGCTTTCTGTTGTTCAATATCTGCTTGCAAAGCCTCTTTCTGATCTTTGAGTTGTGCTTCGCGAGCTTCCATTTGCTGTTTCCAGTTTGCTTGGTCGCGTTCGTATTGCGCCATCGCGCGCTGGTATTGAGTGCCGGTGAGTACCGGATTGACAATCAATTTGAGCGTCCGGTTACCTTTGGTGGCAGTTAGCTCGTAATCTCTGTTGTTCAATTTTTTTAACCGAACATTCTCCCAGACAATCTGGAAATCGCGTTCATCGTAAGCCGTGTTTGGTGCAAGCTGCCAAGTTGTTCCTTCCAAAAGTGTGCGCAGACGCTCATTTTCATTTTCTGGTGTACTGGGATCATCTTCGATGGTTGCCTCCTCCATGAACTCAGGAGAAATTGCCGGGCGGTTGCTGCTCGCCTGCAATGGTTTCATAGGTTCCGTCGGAGCCGGCACCGACGCCTCTATCGTCCGCAGCTGCTCGGCAGCTGCGGTTTCGATAGCGGCAATCTTGCTCGCAAACTCATTGCTGAGCGCGTTTACGGGATTGTTGATGTCCTCAGATGCAATAGCTATATCTTCAATGATTTGTACATGTGCTACTTCCTGATAAACCCAGTTACGATTGGCAATATCGAGTTTATAAATATTGAAATCAGGCATTGCTCCGCTTTCCGGTAGATACATTTCGGTGATCAGTTCTACCTGAATGACCTTACCAGGCGCCAATTCTACGCGCTGTCCGTCTTTTTCAGCGTAAAACTCAATCATCCCGGCAGATTCAAACTGGTATTTTCCACCTGCCGAATCATAGGTCATAGGCACGCCTGCCAGGAAAAAGTCTATATAATCGCTGAGTTCACGATAGTGCAGGTTTACTTCCCCTTCAATTAACTCGCCACGGTCAGTCATAAAAGCCTGCGTTGGCACCACCAGACGCGCGCCTGTCTCAGTCTCATAAGTGCCGCCAATACTGGCTTGCACTGTTTTCATAGCAAAAGTAGGCTCTGCTTGTTCAAGCGGCGGATTGACGATAGGCTGTTGTGCGAAGTATTCCTCTTCGCTCATTCCTGATGTTGATGGTACACTCAACACATTGACGACTAAAATAACGGCGGCAGCAGCGGCAGCCACCGCAACGGCAACGTAAGTCAGGCGGCGCATCATGGCGCCCCGGTTCTTTTTCTCAGGCTGGGTAGCCTTGTATGTTGCCAGCAGGGCATCAAAATCCTTATGACGGGCGATGTCCTCGCTGGAAGGTTGTTTTTGATTTCGTAATATATTGTAGTTATTGCTCATAACGCTCCTCCCTTCAAGCCAGATTGATTAATTTGGTTTTCAAACGCTCCAGAATACGATACGTTTTTACTTTGGCATTGCTCTCCGTCATGTCCAGTATTTCGGCAATTTCCTTAAACGGTCTTTGTTCAAAAAATCGCATTTCTATGAGTTGCAAGTCCTTGCCCTCCAAGGTATCCAGGACTTTAGTCAGGTTATTGAGGTGTGATTCGTTATCGTCTTCTTCTATTTCCTCCATGATATCCGACAAATCGGCATCATCGGCACTCACCACGCGGTTTTTCTGGTTTTGGCGATAGTGCTGCGCCACTTCATTTGCCGCGATTCGAAACAACCAGGAAGAAAACGGAACCCCTTTAAATTGATACGTATCCAGTTTTTGCATTGCCTTAAGGAAAACCTGCGAACATAAATCTCCCGTCAGTTCTTCATCGGCAGTGCGTCGAAAAACAAAGCGAAATATAGATTCGAAGTAACGGTCATAAAGAGGGCGAAACTTAGCCGGATCGCGCTGGGCAGCCTGAATCTCTGCCCATTCCTGGAGCACCGCTTCTTCGGAAACAGCCTTTTTGAATACCCTCATTGGTTCGTTTTTTACAAGGGTACGATTTATTTGTAAATTAGAAAACATCTATCACCATTTACATAGAAATTTTTTTTATCTCTTGCTTCATTTGGTCTTTTTAGACGCTATTCTGGTTGTTTCAATAGCATAATGCAACCGATTATAAAAAGTAACATGCGATTTGATTTTTTTTTAGTTAAAATATTCAGCTTGCATTGATCCCCTTGGGTGAAACTTTTCACAATACACATACGTTAAAAACCTAAACCTTAACTGCCAATGGAAATAAAAGTGGACCCGCAAGTCAGCTTGACTCCTTATGACCAGGACGATAAAGTTGCGTTGATAAATTTCCTGAACGACGAGGATGTAGCCAATAATACGCTGGTAATTCCTTACCCTTATACCCCTCAGGATGCTGACGAATGGTTAGAATTAACTGCCAGGCAATGGGCAGAAGGCAACCGTTCTAATTGGTGTATCCGTCATCATGATGGACAACTCATCGGCGGCATCGGCAGAATGATGCACTACGGCGCAGAATCCCATCTGGACGAGATCGGATATTGGCTCGGAGCACCTTTCCGGGGACAAGGAGTGATGACACGCGCAGTACGCGCTTATTGCAAATACCTTTTTGAAAATGAAGGTTTAATCCGTATTACAGCAACGGTTTTTCCGCACAATCCAGCTTCGGTAAGAGTACTCGAAAAAGCAAACTTCCAGCGTGAGGGCTACCTGCGCAAGCGTTATCGAAAGAATGGCAAATACATAGATGGCATCCTCTTTGCTAAAATCAAAGAAGACATTTAAGATTAAGTATTCGAATAGTTTAATACTCGAAAGTCTTAATCCGGGCAATAATTATTTAGTTAACAAACTGAATACAAACCGGCGTCGGTGTTTTTATTTCGTTCCGGTAAGTCAGCGTACCATCTTCCCCAATACTGAAAATCAGGATATTATCAGAGTTTTGATTCGCAGCATACACGAATCTTCCATCCGGAGAAATCGCAAAATTGCGCGGAAAATCTCCTTGCGTCGGAGTATGACCGATTAGAGTCAAAGTGCCATTCTCAGGACTAACCCGATAGCCAGCCAGCGAATTATGCCCCCGGTTAGCGCCATACAGGAATTGCCCATTCGGCGTGATGTGAATATCCGAACAGAGGTTGGTTCCGGTAACTCCAGCCGGCAGCGTCGGTACCGTTTGCAAAGTATCAAGCATACCTGTTTCTTTTTGCCAATGCAGCATCGTAATAGAGCTATTGAGTTCATTAATTACATAGACAAATGGGCGGTTTGGATGAAACGCCAAATGCCGCGGCCCCGCGCCCGGCTGCATCATGACAAATGCAGGATTCGTTGGAACCAGCTTACCGTTTTGATAATCAATCTGAAAAATATGGATCCGATCCGTGCCCAGGTCTGGCACATACAAAAAGCGCTCGTCGGGAGATAAATTCGCGCTGTGCGGATGCGAGGACTCTTGCCTTGGATTCGGGCCTTTGCCGTTTAATTGTATAATCTCGCTCGCAGGTTTCAGCCCACCGTTTTCATCAATTGGCAGCATCGCCACTACCCCACCTACGTAATTCGCCACAAACACGTACCGCCCCTGGCTATCCGTGCTCAAATGACACGGCGCAAAAGCATGTGAAGATTGCTGATTAATCCGCTTCAAACTCGCCCCATCCCAGGCATAAGCCACCACATGCCCCACCGAATCCACATCCGGCCCGATTTCTTCTACCGCGTATAAAAATTTCCCATCCTTGCTCGGCACCAAAAACGAAGGATTGACAATCCCCTCCTCCACCAGCAACTCATCCAGATACCCCGACGCGCTGTCTTGCCGGAACACATAAATGCCCGCACCCTTGCCGTCCACATGCCCTTCCTTGCGCGTGTAAGTGCCAATAAAAGTGGTTACTGTGACCGCCTCTTCCACCGGCGCCCGATCCCCTTTGGCGTTACAGGCAGCCAGCAACAACAGCAGCGGAAGCAATCGGAAATGGTTCATATGTGGTTGGTTTGATGAATAAAATTTTTTAGTACCTCAAAGATACATTTTAATACTTTTTTATATTTTAGCACAGGCATTTTTTATACGATTCTTACCCAACAAAAAGCACATCTCTGCTTACAGGCACTTTCTGTAACCTGATTTTTTTATGCTTGTTTTGA
This sequence comes from uncultured Saprospiraceae bacterium, assembly GCA_964523725.1. Lineage (GTDB taxonomy): Bacteria > Bacteroidota > Bacteroidia > Chitinophagales > Saprospiraceae > JADJNW01. Next base: position 18,349 of record CAZGAU010000009.1, on the reverse strand, counting down.
CTGGACTAAAAGGTGATAGCAAATGAAAGAAAATCATCCTGTCCATCCTGAAAATCCTGTCAGAAAAAACTAAACCCTTTACCATTATGCAATACGCCAACATCACCGAGCAAATCATTGCCGCTGCTTTTAAAGTGCACAATACCCTGGGCTTCGGCTACCTCGAAAAAGTGTACGAAAATGCGCTGATGATCGAACTCCGTAAACATGGATTATTCGCGCAACAGCAAATGCCCGTGCCGGTCTATTACGAAGATCAACTTGTGGGAGATTACAACGCCAATATGCTGGTTGAAAACTGCATCATCGTAGAATTAAAAGCCGTCGAAAATCTCCATCCCAAACACGAGGTACAATTGGTCAATTATTTAACCGCTACCCGACTAGACGTTGGCTTGCTCATCAACTTCGGTGAAAAAGTAATCATCAAACGCAAATACCGCGTCTATCGCCCCAAAGGCAGCACAGAAGATTTGATAGAATAACAATTTTCGACAGGATGAACAGGAATAATAGGATGCAGCTTTATCCTGTAAATTCTGCCATCCTGTCCTTAATAGATCACCAATTTTATAACCTTTTAAACACTTTTGCACATGGCACAGGAAAATAGAATCTCTGCCGAACTGACCGAAAAGGATCTGAAGATCATCTTTGACAACATTGACAACATCGAGGCGCTCATGCCCTGGTTGACCAACCTGACTCCCAAAGAACGGATAACGCTACCCAAGGCCGCAGACAAAACCGTCTCCTTTTTGGACAAATCGCTCGATTACTGCCAGCGCAACCCGCAGTTTGTACCGCCTTTCCTCAATGTGAAGGAGTTTAACAAAGACGTCACCCTGGCTGAAAAACTCCTGTCTGGCGCGCGCCCTGTACGCATGCTCGCCGATAAGATGGAAGACACCGCCATGCGGGCCAGCAGCGAAGCCTACCAGGCAGCCCTGCTCTTTTACCAGGCAGTGAAAGCCGCCGCCAAGATGGGCGTACCCGGCGCCCAAACCATTTATGAGGACCTGAAATCTCGCTTCCCCGGCCGCCCCAGCAATCGCTCCAACGGCGCCAGCGATGAGGTCGAGGAATAAGCTACGGTACTGCACCGACTACCCCTGCCGAGCCTTCCTCCTTCCAGGAGGCTTGGCAAATATCCTTCAAGGATCCAATTACCACCTCCGGGGTATTTTTTAGTACCTCGGAGCTACTTTTTAGTACCTCTAAGGTACCTTTTAGATGGTTTGAGGTACTTTTTAATACCTGTGGAGGTACTTTTTAGAGGGTTAGAAATACTTTTTAGTACCTCCAAGGTACCTTTTAGATGTTCCGAGGTACTTTTTAATACCTCTGGAGGTATTTTTTGGATGCTTGGAAACATTAATTCGATTTTAAGAGACCCGTACTCGATTCACGGAGCTACTAAAATAGAACACTAGACAAGATTGTAAGGAAAAAGAATTAGAAACTTTAATATATGGAAAAAGGATTTTAATTTTAGTGTAAGAAACCTTAAAAATCCTAATAATGACTCCAAAATGCTTATGTGTATTTGCCGTAGATACCTCAGGATCTATGCTAGAATCATTTGACGAAACAAATGAAAGTAAGCTTTCAAAGTTAAATAGAATTTTAAAAAATTTTATTCATAAAATAAAAGAACAATCTGAGCTTTCAAATCGATTAGAGATATGTATAATAGAAGTAAGAGAAACTCCAAAAGTTATTCTCCCACCTACTCCTGCAAAGGATATTTTATTTCAGGATTTGAGTACAGTCCCTGATGCTTATAATAATATTGGAGGAGGTATATCATTTTCAATAAGTGAGATAAAAAGGTGGAAACAAAGACATTTTTGGAGTAAGCTATTAAAGCAGAATTACACTCCATTTTTAGTACTTCTTACTGATCTTGACAAAAAATATCTAATAGAAGAAGAAAAGAATTATCCTTTTTTAAAAAAAATATACTCTCTCACCAATAAGAACTATTTTAAATTTCATGCTCTAGGTATTGGGGAGGCAAATCTTACAAGCCTTTTTGACAAACCGGGTAAAAATTTATATATCAGTAATGAGCCAAACTTTGATTCTTTTATAAATAATTTAGAAAACGAATTAACATTAGATTTAGCTCAAAACCGCCCCTTTAAAGAAGAAATCAGTTTGTTTTCTAAATATTCATCTTTAACTAAACCTTTTTTAAAAAAACATTTTAAAAAGTTTGCATTTGGGCTTTTAACAATTTCAGTCATTGATTGTGGAGGTACTCTATTTGAAGGTAAAGCAATTGATATTACAATTGAAAAGCTTATTGAAATTAACATACATAGAATCCATCAATATAATGCAGATTATCCTGACAATGAGATTGATATTGAGCTTAAAAAGAAGAAAAAATGGAGACCATTTATTTCTGACAGAAACACACTTTACTATACCTATAATTTTACCGAAACGATTAAAAATTATGACTTAGGAGCATACTCAACGAGCAATAATCAAGGAGTAATTCAAGCAATAAGCTTGATGATAAATTCTTTAAACGATATTGAAAAACGATTTTCTGCTGATGGAAATATACGTGTTAAAATAATTGGTGAGACTGATAATGTCCCTATCAAAAACCTTTATTACTATGGGGAAATCGCTAACATTATTGACAAAAGTTATTATGATCTAGATGATGAAACATTAATAGAGAAAAGAATAAGTAAAAGGAAAAATGATCCCATCAATTCTAATGATGAACTTGCATTCCTTAGAGGTTATCTATTCTGGGATATATTAAAAAGAGAGTTTGATTTAATAGTTTCAAATTCGACTCATTACCAACAATTTATAAAGACAAATGATAATACAACTAATTCCGGTGGAGCATTTAGGAATGTAAAAGTTGAAATCGTTATCTATAAAGTGAGAAAGAGATAAAATATTCTGGTCAATCAGCAATTTCATGCTGCCGCGTATTGTACTCGTTTCATCTGGTCAGCCGAAAATTCTAATGCTATCAAAATGTCTTCACGAGTGAGATCGGGGAAATCTTCCAAAATCTCCTCCATCGACATGCCCGATGCCAACCAACGCAGAATGTCTTCCACGGTAATACGCAAACCACGAATGCAAGGCTTTCCGCTGCGTTTGCCCGTTTCTACTGTAATAATATCTTTATAAATATACATGAACATTATTGATTTATGCAAAAATACACTGAATATAAAGTATTTGCAAATGGTATGGAAAAATTAGATAGACGCTAAAGTCAATGTCATTTGTAAGTGCACCTTTTCGTATCTTTGCATCCCTTTCAAAAAAATGTTGACCAATGACCGAAACGATCACCCAATTGATCAGCGATGCGCTGGCTATCGGCAAGCGGCAGGTGGCTGCGACGATGGAATTACTCGAAGGCGGCGCCACGATTCCCTTTATTTCGCGCTACCGCAAGGAGGCGACGGGCAGCCTGGATGAAACGCAGGTGGCCGCCATTGATGCGGAAATGAAACGCCTGGATACCCTCATCAAACGCAAGGAAACCATTCTCAAAAGCATCGCCGATCAGGAGAAATTAACCCCGGAACTGGAGGAAAAGATCAAGAATTGCTGGGACAGCACGGAGTTGGAAGACCTGTATCTGCCGTACAAACCCAAGCGCAAAACCCGCGCCAGCATGGCCCGCGAGCGAGGCTTGGAGCCGCTGGCAACGATTATGCTGGAACAACGCGAGCGCGACATCGAGCTGCGCGCCGAGCAATTCATCACTGATGAGGTACCCGATGTAGAGGCTGCCCTGTCCGGCGCTCGGGACATCATCGCCGAGTGGGTAAATGAAGACGCCGACGCCCGCAATTCCATACGCCGAATTTTTGAGCGCAGCGCAAGCATCGGTTCCAAGGTATTCCTCACCAAGCAGGAAGAAGCCGCGAAATACCGCGATTATTTCGATTATAATGAGCCTTTAAAACATGTGCCGAGTCACCGTTTGCTTGCCATTCTTCGCGCAGAGGAAGAGGGATTCCTAAGAGTGAGCATTGATATTGACGAAGAGCAAGCACTGGAAAGACTAGAACGCCAGTTTGTAAAAGGCAATAACGCTGCTTCCGAACAAGTGAAACTGGCGGTAAAAGACGCTTACAAACGTTTGATGTCGCCCTCGCTGGAAATCGAATTTCGCAACAAAGCCAAAGAACGAGCCGACGAGGAAGCGATTAGAGTCTTCGCCGAGAATCTGAGGCAGTTATTGCTGGCCGCGCCGCTCGGCCCGAAACGAACTTTAGCGATTGATCCCGGCTATCGTACGGGTTGCAAGGTCGCTTGCCTTGACGAAAAAGGCGATTTGTTGTATCACACCACGATTTACCCGCATCAGCCGCAGTCGCGCGTGCTGGAATCCTCAGAGATGATCCAGGATTTGATTAAAAAGTATAAAATTCAAGCTGTCGCCATCGGCAACGGCACGGCGAGTCGCGAAACCGACCAGTTTATACGTCAAACGCTGAGTAAAGATGCGGGCGTGGATATTTTTGTGGTGAGCGAGGCAGGCGCTTCGATTTATTCCGCTTCGGATGTGGCGCGTGAGGAGTTTCCCGAACTCGATTTGACCGTGCGGGGCGCGATTTCCATTGGTCGGCGCTTGATGGATCCCCTGGCGGAATTGGTGAAAATTGATCCAAAATCCATCGGCGTGGGGCAATACCAGCACGATGTAGATCAAAGCAAGCTCAAGGAAAGTTTGGATCAGGTGGTAATCTCTGCGGTGAACCAGGTGGGTGTGAATTTGAATACGGCGAGCAAGCATTTATTGCAATATGTCTCCGGCATCGGCCCGAAAATGGCGGAAAATATCATTTTATACCGTAAAGAAAACGGCGCTTTTCAGGCGCGTAAGGATTTGATGGAAGTGAAAGGCTTAGGCGCGAAGGCATTCGAGCAGTCCGCAGGTTTTCTGCGCATTCCAAATGCAGATAACCCGTTAGATAATAGCGCGGTACACCCCGAAAGTTATTTTATTGTGAACCGAATGGCAAAAGACGTCGGTGAATCGGTGGAAACACTCATCAAAAACCCCGCGACCCGCCAGCAGATTGACATCAAGAAATACGTTACCGAAAACATTGGTTTGCCGACGCTGAAAGACATCATGCAGGAATTAGCCAAGCCCGGTCTCGACCCCCGCGGCAAAGCCGAGACCTTTGCTTTTGAAGAAAGTGTGAAGGAAATTACCGACCTGCGAGCAGGCATGAAGCTTCCGGGTATCGTGACCAACATCGCCAAGTTTGGCGCTTTCGTGGACATTGGCATCAAGGAAAATGGGCTGGTGCACATCTCCCAAATTACCAATCGTTTTATCAAAGACCCGGCGGAAGTATTGAAACTCGGACAAAAAGTAATGGTCACCGTGCTGGATATTGATCTGGAAAGGAAACGCGTGCAGTTGAGTATGAAGGAGTGATTCCCGTTATACAAAGAATAAACCTTGATGTTGTATTGTATTGCCTTTAGTAAAATCTAAATTTTAGATACAGACTTTTATATAATTTTTTCAAATTATATTATTATCTTCGTTTAATTGATGTTTTACTGAGCTCAATTTTATGGAGGTATCTCATAAATATAATACATTTATTCAGCTTGCCAACGAAGATTTTCAACACTTTTCACGGCTGCCGATGGCAGTGTATTTAACTGCCCCAGATGGCGTTATTATTGATTTTAATCAAGAAGCTGCATCAATTTTAGACTTGCAACCAGCCGATAAATATCATAAAAACATTACAGGCTTTTATTCCGATCCTCGACAAAGGCGCCGAATCTTAGATAAACTAGAAGCCCTGCCTTCAGGAGAATGGCTCAAAAACGAAACTATAGAATTTAAGATTGGCGTAAATGAAAAGCGTATCAGCTTACGTTTTTTTACAAAAGAGTATCATTCTACTCAAAATCAACCCGCAGGTTTTATATCCTTGGCTTTTAAAATCACCGAAATGGAGCGATTCCGGGAGCTGGAGGATGTCATGCCGATCGGTATGTTTGAGGTAGATAGCTTTCAAAATATTTCCTACGCAAATAAAGAATTTTGCAAAATTTTGGGATGCAGCGACCCTAAAAATATTATAGGGAAACCAGCCAGCGATTTTTTTCAAAATCAAGAAGACTTCGAAGTAATCTTTGAAAAAGTAAAAAAGGAGGAAATTAAAAAAGAAAAACTTACACTCAAAGCGAAAAATCAATCCTGGATAAGAGGTTCTGTGAGTATTGTGCCTATTTTAGACGGAGCCCCTGAAAAGCTATGGGCTTCAAAAGGTATCCTTACAGATATAACGTATGATGAAATTTTAAAAAAGTTACCGGTAGCTTTATTCATGATTACTTCCGATAAATATGGAAACGAAGTTATTGCCCGCGCCAATGATGCTTTTGCAAAGTTTCATGGTTTTAAGTCAGAAAAGGAATGTGAGGGTATGAAAGCAGCTGATCTTTACCCGGATCAAGATGAATATCAAAAAGAATTGCGTTTCATTAAGTCGGAATTACAAAATAAACGTCCTGTTCTTAATCATTTTATTAAAACTGTAAATTATCAGGGAGAAGAAAAGGAAATAATTTTAAACGTTCGGGAAATTAGAGATGAGTCAGGAAACATAGAAGGTCGGGTAGGCGCTATTTTTGATATTACGGGTGATTTGAATCGAAAATTGATGGAATTAAGGCATGACTTTGGTGGGTTTTTGCATACCTATTCTGCTGTGATGTTAAATTTTTCCAGTATAAGTAATGCGGTCATTCGTTCCCATGGTGACAAAGTTACAGATAAAAGAAATAAAATAGATGTAAAGAAAGCATTCCATGAAATCTCAGGACAGATAAATGGTTTGGAGACCAATCTCGAAAAGTTTTATCAAAAAAACGCTGAAATTAAGGCGATGCCAGATTATGAAATAGAGCGCTTAAAAAAATGGTTTTATCAATTAAGAAAAAAAGAACAGGAACCTGAAAAGCTAAGGGCATCGTGGGTAAGAGCACATGCCATTGAAATAAGAAATTTGGTTAAATTATATTCTAAATCAGGATTTCCTAAAGAGTTGATAAAAGATATATTTTTTGGCTTGACTGAAATCCTTCGTTATACCAGCATGGTAACACTCTCTGCAGGATTAAAAGAAATAAAAGACATGCAGGATGAAATTGATACATTTAAAGCAGCACTGTATTCAGAAGATATTAATGAAGATCAATTTATAGAAGTTGATATAACCACGATCCTGGAAAAAGTATTCACCGCATTAGATGAGTTCTCACGAGAAAAACAAACCGAGATAAGGAAAATCAATTGGCAAAACAAAATCATCGTAAATGGGGAAGAAAGAGAACTTTACACGGCTTTGTATAATGTGGTACACAATGCCATTAAATACTCTTGGAGCAAGCCCGGAGAAAAAATTCCCTATATTTCTATTGAACCAGAGATCATTCATGATAAAGTGCAAATTAAAGTAGAAAACCGAGGGGTTGCTGTAAGGAAAGAGGAGCTTGTCGGCAATCCTCCCAAAATTTTTCAATTCAGTTATAGAGGAGCAAAATCTTTTGACCGGGAAAGAAAAGGTTCTGGGGTAGGCTTGTGGCACGCCAGAAAAATAATCCGGCAGCATAAGGGTAATATCGTTATTACCAGCGATCCAATAAATCGTAACATTACTCCTATTAACTACGATCAGCCTTTTATTACAACCGTGACGATTATCTTACCATTGAAATCATACAAAATCTGATAGTTATTATGTATCAAATATTATGGATTGAAGATGAAGCCGATACTTCATTACTGGAATTCAGAACCAAATTGGAGATGAATTTTGATTATAATCTTGAAGTTGTAAGAACTGCATCCGACGCAATTTTACAACTAAAAGAAAATGTCTTTCATGCAATTGTAATAGATGTTAGAATTCCTCCCGGTGAAGAAGAATCGTGGTCAAAACTTTATATAGATGGTAAAAACGGGCTACAATTTGAGCAATTAGGTATTCATCTTATTCATGAAATTTTAAAACATGATAGTATCGTACACAAAGACAATCAAAATGCAAAAAAAATCGGTATATTTTCTATCGAACAAATAAATGATATTCAAGAGATAAGCATAGAGAAAAAGATTTGGGAATCGGTAAAAAAAGTGAAGTATCTATACAAAAAAGAGGCCGAACAACCTGAAGATTTTGAAGACTTTATAAAAACCCTAATAGAAAACTCCAAATCAGTGTAAAATGGGAATGGATGCTAATTTAGTGAGCACGATTATTCAGTTGGTTTTTTCCATTTTTATTTTTCTACTCGGTGTTCCTGCATTGGTATTTCAATTATTTATTCCAGATGATCTGAGGAAAATTTATAATAATCATAGAGGATTTAGAGATATCTCGTTGTTAGCGATATTTTTTGTATTGACATTAATTTTACTTGTTTATTATAGTGCGAATTTTATTCCCTATTTCGACTCTTATTGGGAATGGCTTGAAGAAATTCCCTTCAATCGGAGTGTAATAATTTCCGTTTCTATTTTTATTTTTTTAGTGCTTTCTATAGCTGTATATAAAACTTATTCAAAAGAAAAGATACATGAAACCCTCGTATTAAAAATAATTCATAAATGTAAAAAACAATTAGATAATAAGGAAAATATTAAGAAAGAACACATCAATGATCTTTCAACCTTAGGCAAGGTACTAAAGTCAGGACTTCAAACAGAATTCTTAATACGGGGGATTGGCGAACTTGTTGATATAATATTAAAAAATAATGATTATAATGGTAACAATATTAAAGAGCAATTAATTGCAGATGTTTTATGCGAGTCCATTTGTTATCATTCCGATTCGGGATCGCGGGAAAACTATTTAGAAGCAATAAAAATCTATGAAAGAATTGCCCAAAGGCAAAAGGAAGGTATGGCAATGATTGATGCCCGTGCAGTGAAAAATTGCGCGCTCATGATGGGGCAATATGCACTCGATAAAAACTGGTCGGAGGTTGCTATTCGGGTAAAAGATCTTTTGAAGAAACTTCCTGATTCCAAACCGTATGTGTATAAATTTTGTAAACTGGCTTTTGAAAAAGGTGAATATATCATAGTTACAAGTGTTATTCGGAAGTCAATTGATAAATTATTAAAAGAAGATAATATTACGAGAAGATATAATTTATTAGCTTTTTTATCCTGGTTTTATTTTGAAAATAATGAAATGAAAAGATATGCATTAAGCATGTTTACTTTTTTTAAAGAAAAATGCAAGCCCACTACCAGTTTATCCGATTTCGAAGCCGCCAGAAATCATTTTTATAATGTCAATGATTTTGATGCTGCATATAAAATAAAACTTTTCGCAGAAGAATTATTTACGCCGATAGTAAAGCAAAATTCTTCTCGGAATTCTTTGTCACATCTTCGTAATCAAATACGCAGAAACAGAACGAAATATAGAATAGGCAGAAGATAATTTTGATGACTGTTAAAAATCAGCATGTTTCCAACCTATTGAAATTCAATTACTTCGCCACCGGCAATTCTATCATCGAATCGGTATTAAATTCCTGCATATGCTCAGCGAAAAACTGGTCGCAGTAAAGGCAAATATTTTCCACTTGTTTTGTTTTTTCCTTGGCTTCTTCTAAAGAAACGCCAAGGTGTTCGCCCATTTCCCAGGGTTCGCCTTTATTTAGTTTCTGGAAAACTTCCATTTTGGAAACGCGTTGCAACACATCCGCGACCTTTTCGGTGCGGGCATCGCCCATGGGATAGAGTGTGCCGGGACAACAGGGATTGATTCGCCAAAGCTGAATGCTGATCTCTTGAGGAATGTCGTCGTAGCCGCCCAGGAAATTCCGCGCACCGGAAAGAATGGAGCAGAAATTATGCTCCGGATCACGCAACCAGATGTCTTTTTCCATCGCCCGGCCGCGAGCCCAGTTGCCGCCAAGCCACATTTCTTCACTGGCGCCCCAGTAGCCCCAGCTGAGTTGCTGCTTGTGCAAATAATTATCCTTGTCAATCAGGGGGTCTTTATCATCGCCGTTCACACCGCGTGAATCAAAAAGCTCCGCCAGATCCATTAGCCGTGCACCGGCGTACTTGTGGTAGCGGTCAATGCTGGCTATATCAAAGCGAGTCACGCCTTTTGCAATCAAAGTGTCCAGGATTTCCGGGGTGAGCAGGTCGCCGTTGGTCTGTAGCATAATTTGGGTAGCGTCACCGTAGCGTTGTTGCAGCCGATCTAAAATAAGATACAGCTTCTTACGGTCAGCCAACGGCTCCCCGCCCGAGAGGATGAGCCGGTCCACGCGCGCCGGCAAATTCTCGATAATCAGGAGGCATTCTTCTTCACTGATGCGTTCGCCCCGGGGCCCGGAATTATTATAGCAATGATCGCATTCGTCGTTACATAATTGTGTAAAAACCCAATATAATGATTCGCAATGATTAAA
>CAZGAU010000009.1:0-7776 GCA_964523725.1 uncultured Saprospiraceae bacterium | reverse complement strand
TTTATACTTTCATTATGTTTAATAAAAGCTTTTTTATCATCATAAATGTCCAGTTTTCCTTTTTCCATGATGCCAATTTGATCGCCCATGACAATCGCCTCTTTTAAATCATGCGTCACAAAAATGGATGTAATCGGGTGTAAATCGACAATTTTCTTCAGCAAAAGCTGCATGGTTTGCCGGGTTTCAGAGTCCAACGCGCCGAAAGGTTCGTCGAGCAATAGCACTTTCGGATTGATAATCAAGGCCCTGCCAAATGCCACGCGCTGCCGCTGCCCACCCGAAATCTGATGCGGCATTTTTTGCGCCTGATCGCTGAGTTCGAGTTCATCCAGCATTTCCAGGGCTTTTGCCTGGATCATTGCTTTATTTATTTTTCGCAACCGCAAACCAAACGCAATATTTTCAAAAACGTTCAAATGTGGAAACAACAGAGGCTCCTGATAGATATATACGATATTTCTCAAGTGTGGGGGCACCTCATTCATGATTTTATTTTCTAACCGGATTTCCCCAGCATCGGGTTGTTCCAAACCAGCGATAACCTTCAATAAGGTCGTCTTGCCACTGCCCGAGCGCCCAAGAATGCTCAGCATTTTGCGTTCCTCCAGCTCGAAGGATAGGTCCTGGAGTACCTGTTCCTGCCCGAATTGTTTGTTTATATTTCGTATTTTTAAATACATCTTTCCAATTAGAACAAAGATCAGAGATGCGAGCGGTCAGACAGTTTTGATAGAACTTTTGAATCCTATGACCATTTTTCGCACTTCTGCAATCTCTTAAATTATATCGTTACTTGTTTGATTATCAATAAATTGTAAATCATTTGTTAAATAAATCTGCGTTTCCATATCTCCAGGTTTTTAAAATTATGTCTCATATTTACCTGTCAATTTGTTTACATCTCACTTCTCATCTCACATCCCCTGTAAAAATGTATCTTTTATTTACCCAAAGTAATAAAATCGGCGGGATGACTAATAATACACTCGCCAGCGCCGCATAAAAAATATTCGCTTCATTTATATATTGAAAAACTTTAAGTGTCAAAGTTTGTACTTTTCCTACGCCGATCAACCTCGTCAAGCCATATTCAAACCAGGAAATCAAAAACGTCTGAAAAAAGCAGACCAGCAGCGCGCCTTTGGCCACGGGCAACAGCACTTTGGTGTAGGTTTGCCAGGTATTGCCGCCCAGCGTCGCCACGAGTTGTTCCATTGCTTTTAAACGCTCATTCCAGAAATTGGAAAATAATATTACGGCAAACGGATATGTAATAAATAACTGCGCCACCAGCACGCCCCAGACGTTACCCGCCAAGTGTAACCATATGAAAATCAACTGCAAACACGCCGCCAGGATCACCGAAGCAAACACATAAGGAAAATATGCCAGCAGTAACCAGCGGCTTTTATATTTACTAAATGTTACATATTTACTTGTAATAAAGCCTAGCGCTGTTACAATCGTCGCAATAATGATAGAAATGAATAAAGATAAAATCAAACTATTCCCTAAATCCGACTGCGAAGCCAGTAGAAACGACCAGTTCTTCGCCGTCCAAATCGCCGGAAAAACGTTCGGATACGCCCAGTTTTGCCCAAAAGACAGCACCAGCAGCACCGCAAAAGGGAAGAGGATCAAAAATCCAAGAATATATTTAAAAAATTTTTCAAGCATGATCCGGTAATTCTTTTTGCTGTCGTTTACCAAGTAAATACAGCACCAAAATTATTACAATCATTCCATACACCACGCTTATTACATAGGCTTGTGGAATATCATATAAATTGAATTTTTGTAATTTTTCAATCGTCAGCACCGCCACCATTTGCCGCGACTGGCTACCCAGTAGCAACGGGATTTCAAAAGCGCCCATCACAAAAATAAAATACAGCACCAGCGTAGCAAACGAGCGGCGCAGCAGCACCGGCACGAGCACCCGCCAGATGATTTGATCCTGGGTAGCGCCCATTGTTCTGGCTAATTCAGCGAAAGCGCTCAGGCGTTCGTTATGATACAAATTGGTAAATAATATCACAAAAAACGGTGTTGCCATGCATACATGTGCGAATATGATGCCCACCCCCCAGGAATCATTTAGTAAAATTGGAAAAGCATCCAGATTATTTAGTAAACCCATTTGAAAGCCCAGCCGCGACAGCACACCCGACTTTGAGAGTAATTGAAAACTGTAAAATCCCATCACCGTTGCCGGCAAGGTTAATGGCAAATAAATCAGAAACGACAGGGCTCCACTGCGAAACGCCGCGCCCCAGCGCACCACCGCCCACAAGGCCAAACTGATTGCGACGCTCATTGTTATGAATGCCACATAAAAACTAAAGCCCATTGAGCGCCAGAACACACTGTCAGTCAATACTTTCTGCCAGTGCCCCAGTGTAAAACCATTATTAAGTACCCCGATCAACCCAAAACTATATAATAATGCATAACCCAGCCCCGCCAGCAACGGCGCCGCCGCCAGCAAAATAAAAATAGTCAGATTGATATGTTTAATATTGAGTTTCATTCAAACCGCAAAATGTAAAACCGCAAAATTTAAAATATAAAAGTAGGTTCGCGATTTTACATCTTATATTTCACATTATAATGTTTTTGCGAAAGTCTTCCGCCAAGCGTATCATATACTCCGGCGCCAGTTCCGGCAAGGCTTTTGACTGAATCTCGCTACGCTTGGGTGCATACTGACGATTGGGCAAATTGGCAAATTTTGATTTCCATTCACTTGACAATTTATTTACATCCAGAATCGTGCCGTCGCCCCAAACCTGCGGATCCATCTTTTTATATTGCGCTTCCGGCGAAATCAGGAAATTACAGACCACCATTGCTGCGGCTTTATTATTACTTAATTTCGGAATGCCCATGTAATGTGAATTCTGGATCGAACCAAAATCCGGCACGTAGGCGCGCGCGGTGTTCGGGAACAAGCCTTCCTGTATTTTATTATCCACTTCGCAATCATTATTACTCATCGTAAACCAAAGCTCGCCGCTGGCAAACAGTTGGTGCATAGGCGCCACCGCCTCCGGGAAGGCTTTGCCTTCGCGCCAAAGGTAAGGTTTCAATTCATTAATATATTGCCATAATTCGGCGGAATATTTAGTGTATTTAGTTTCGTTGAACGGGCCATTTAGTTCCTCTGCACCGCCGGCGATGTCTATCAATAACGCTTTTAAAAAAGTTAAGCCTGTGAAATGATTATCAAATGTAAATTTTCCGGGATTCGCTTTTATAAAATCGAACAGTTCTGCCCGCGTCATCGGCGGATTGGACACCTTGGCACTGTTGTAAATAATTGCCATTTGTACATTACCCCAGGGGCATTCATAACCCTCGACCGGTTGCTGGAAATCTTTGCCAATAAAGGGATTCGCAAAATCGATGTACTGAGCATTCGGCAGCTTTTCGGTGAACGGTCCAAACAAAGCATCGATCTGCCTTAATTGGTAAAACGTCTCCCCGTTGATCCACATCAAATCCAGTTCGCTGGTGCTTCTGCCTGCTTCGATCTCACCAAGCAGTGCCTGCACTATAATATTACCTTGCCCGCTCGCTGTTTCCAAATTAATATTATATAATTCCTTAAGCTTCGGTTTTACATAATTTTGCATGTAATTTACAATCAGCGGATCACCCTGCCACATCATGAGATTTACCGTCTTGCCCCGCGCCTCCACGAGGATGTCGTCCCAGGGCATTTCCAGCGGATCCGCCTGCTGCGTGGGGGATTGGGAGGTGTTGCAGGCAATTGTAACAAGAATTAATAATGTAATAAAAGATTTTAATAATTTCATTCATTTAAAATTTCAACGTGGTGCCAATTTTTTTCCTTTTTAAATGTGCCACACTTTGAAAGTGCGGCACATCTTTTTATTAAAACGCATATCTCAAGCCAAACTGAAACTGCCGCGGCGCCCCGGCATTCCTGCGTACCAGCACGCCTGAGGATTTTGGTCCTACCTGAATTTGATTACTTTGCGTCGCATTATTGCTGTAACCGCTCAAGTTTTGAATATTAAAAATATTAAAAATATCGGCGCGAAGCTCCAGTTTGCTATTCCCAACAGGAAAATCATATTGCACACCCAGATCAAAATTATTTGACCAGGGCAAACGATCGTTGTTGCGGCTTTCGCCGGGGAAGCGGTCGCTGTTGCCCACATATGCATCGCCGAAGGAAGCACCGTCGCCGTTTAGATCAGTCGTGCCGTAGATCGTTGCATCCGGAATACGATTGATCGGCTGACCACTTTGCAGCAAAGTCGCCACTGTAACGGATAAGTTTTTAGTCGGGAAATAATTTATTACTCCGTTAATAATATGGCGGCGATCATTAATCGAAGGTCCCCATTCGGCAGTGAAATTATTCGCATCCATCGCCCGGAAGTTAATATCTTCGGTATTATTTTCGAGATATGATAAGGTGTAATTTAGTAAATAAGAAAATTGATCATTCTCTCCGCGATCTTTTTGCAAATTGAAACTCGCCGCATAATAACGCGATTGCCCCGCCGATTCGGTCATCACAATATTCCGGGCAACGCCATTTACCTGTTCGCCATTAATCACTGCATAACTGCCATTTACAATCGGGATCGGACGGCTGGCATCGGCTTCAGCGGGCGTGCGCACCGTCACGTTGTCAGGATCATTTATCGGATAAGATGCTGCTGCATTCAAATTGCGCAAACGGAACAAGTTAAACGACTGATTATGAACCAAATCCACAAAGAATAAACTTTTATCATTTACCTGATATTGATAGCCCAGCGCAAATTGATGCGTGTAAGGATTATCATAACCGTTCGGATTCAAAATACGGCGCTCGTTGCTGAATTGCTGGTCACGCTGCTCTTGCAAAGACGCGGCTGACGGGCCTTTCAGGTAATCCACATTGCTTACGGTTGCACCGGCGTTGCCCTCAAAGGTAATGGCGTCAATATTGGTATCCAAAGGCAAAATGCCGAGGCGCACCAATTCCTGCAATTGTTTTTTATAATCCGCGGAGTTGGTATTTTGCTGCAAGGCATCGCTGTAAATAGCGTATAATATTTTATCATAAAAAATGCCGTACCCGCCGCGTAAAGCGCTCCGCTGACCGAGTTTGTAATTAAAATTTAATCTCGGTGCAATATTATTTAAATCCCCCTGATCGGTGCCGCCTTTGGAGAGATTATCATAATCATAACGCAAACCAAGCGTTAAATTCAAACGATCGGAAGCGCTAAATTGATCTTCAAAATAAACCGAGTAAATGGTTTGGCGGGTACCAAAGGTAGCCGGGCGCAATTCAACATTATATTGTAATACCTCCGCATCTTCGGGGATGTCATTTACATTCAAATCCGTGCCGCGATTGAGTCCTGCGACCAGATCCAGTTGTTCCTGGTTCAATCGAACTAAATAACTTCCAAATTCATTACCTCCGCCTTGTAATGAATGATCGGCACTTATGATGCTGCCGCCCGCTTTAAGCGTGTGTTTACCTGTATAATAGCTGAATTTTTGCTGGAATTGTATCGCATTTTCGGTTTGATCGAAAAAATAGCCGGGGTGTCCCAGAATCGCAATCGTCTGATCGGATGCCCCGCGCACGGTCACGTTGGGGGAGTCGCCATTCAGCGCCCGCGCATAATTCCAGCGGAAGCGAGCGAATTGAATATTGCTTTGCGAGCTGAAATTTCCATTGACATAACTATTTTTTAAAGCAACTAAGAGCGAATTGCGATCCTGCACATTACCCGCCGACTGGAAGGTGACGCCACCGTCAAGTCCCCCCCCCTGCCGTTCTATATTGACTTTGCCAAGGTTGACGCGCAAGGAAGAGCGAAAATTATCCGTCCAGTTTTGATCAATTTTTGCGGAAGCGTAGGTAAAATTATTAGTGCCACGTACGGTTTCATTTACACGTAACGCCGGAGAATTGAGCAAATTGTCTTTTAAATCGGTCGTATGCTCTATATTGATATAATAAAAAGTTTTATCCGGCACAATCGCCCCGCCAAAGCCGAAGCCCGCCTGGTAGCGCTGAAAGCCATCTTTCACAAAATTGCCCGACAAATCGCGCTGGGAGAAATCCGACTTTCCGTCAATTGCCGGACCGGGGCGCGTAATCACGAAGGCCTCGCCGCTGAATTCATTAGAGCCGGAGCGGGTTGTGATATTAACTATACCATTGTTGGTCAAGCCGTACTCCGCCGAATAATTGTTGGTCAGCACGGTCACGTTGCGTGCAAAGCCCACCGGAATGGCGAATTTCTGTCCGCCGAGAAAGCGTTCGTTGTTGTCCATTCCATCAATCATGTAACTGGTAAACAAGGAATTAGCACCATTGATTGCCACATTCGGCGCCTCCGGGTAGAAGCCGGTCGCCTGAGAAACATTCGGCAAACGAAACAGTACACGGGTGATATCGCGGCCTTCGATCGGAATTTGCTCTATCTCTTTTTGCTTGAGTTCAAAAGAAACTTCGGCGTCAGTGCGGTTGATTCTGGTGGTCGCAGCGCTTTGAATGACAACAGTTTCCAGATCAATAGAACGTTTTTCAAACAAGCCAAGCTGCACTGTCGGATTCTGATTGGAGCGAATGCTGATTTCACCTGAGCTGGCATCCGAATAAAGTTCGGTTTCCACGATCATTACCTTGTAGCCACCTACTTCCGGGATATTTTTAAAAACTATTTTTCCTTGATTATCAGTTATTTGAGACTTAAAAAATCCTCGATTAGCATTTTCAAGTTTTACTTCAATCCCCTCAACCGGTTCATCAGATAGAATATTATAAACAAAAACAGTCAGGTCTGCCTGCGCTTTTACCACGATTGCAGCAAGCAGCATTGTGCAAAGAGTTAATAATTTCTTCATGTAATGAAAATTTGATTTTATGATCAATACAGCATGTTGATGTCAAATAAATGCAATGACATTATTCAACGCATTAATTTTTTTTACAAACACTAAATTAAAAATGAATAAATTAAAGAAGACCAAGAACTGGCGGCGCCCGCAGCGAATTCACAGAAGTTAATCTGGATATAATGAAGATTAAAGAAACAACCGGCTGATGTCTTTTTTGTAAAAGAATATCTCGCAAAAGACGCACGATTTGCAAAGTTGCAGGTAAGCACTGAAGCAAGCGATACAAAGTATTTGCATCGTCAAAATCGAAAGCCGGAGGTAATAACCCACAGCCCCCTCCTTTTTGTCGCGCATAAGCCACCAGGGCGTCAAATACCTGCTCGGTTTGCCAGGGAAGGTTGATAAAGCTTTGCCGCTGATAAACCTGACGACTAATACCTACAACGTAAGCGCCCCCATCCTTTGCGGGTCCAAGCACGACCGAGTGACCTTCCTCAAATAAAGCCTTTACCCGAAGGATATGCCCTTTGGAAAGACTAAGGCAATCGTTACCCAGGGCAATAACTCGCTCAAAACCAGCCTCAAACACCGTTTCAAAAGCGTTTGCGAAGCGTTCACCAAAAGAATGTCCGATTTGCTGATCACCTCGAATGGTGAAAACAGGAAGTCCCGCACGGCGGCTTTCCTTCATGAGATGCCGATTCAGTGTATGTATCACCCGGATACTGCTGCGCGCGCCCAACTGCTTGTCAAATGCTTTGACATGAGCTTCTTCCTGCTCATCGCGCAGAAACAGAAGAATTGCGGTATGTGGGTACGATTGGTGCATAAAGTCAGATAGCCTAACGCCAAAGATAAAATAAAGTTTGAACGTCTATGTGTCAATATACG